>NZ_JAKQYH010000084.1:0-19856 GCF_022343545.1 Streptomyces arenae | reverse complement strand
CGGCTCCAGCCGCTCGTCCAGCACATACACCTGGGTGTTGGCGATCGGTGAGCCGATGGACAGCGGTGCATCTGTCACCCGGTCGCAGGTGGACCAGATCGTCGTCTCCGTCGGACCGTACATGTTCCACACCTCAGCGCCGCTGTCCAGCAGAGCCCCGGCCAGCCGGGGCGGCAGTGCCTCACCACCGGACAGCACCCGCAAGCCCTCGATACCCGGCCAGCCGTCGCCCAGCAGCATCTGCCACAACGACGGAGTCGCCTGCACCACCGAAGCACCAGACCGGGCCAGTTCGCTTTCCAGCAGACCGGGATCAGCCACTGCATCGCGCGACGTGACAACGACCCGAGCCCCCTGCACCAGCGGCAACCACACCTCCAACCCCGAGATGTCGAAGCCCAGGGTCGTCACCGCCAGCAGAACGTCATCAGCGCTCAGACCCGGCCGCTCCCGCATCGCGGTCAGGAAACCGACCAAGTTCCGCTGCCCGACCAGCACACCCTTCGGCCGACCCGTCGAACCGGACGTATACAGCACATACGCCAACGCATCAGCAGGTACTCCCACCTGCGGTGACGTGGAGGGCTCAACCGAGACAGCCGCCTCGACGGTGACGTCGTCCAGCCACACCGCCGTCCGCACAGGCAGGTGACCTGCCACCGACCGGTGCCCCACCAGCACCGAGCAACCACTGTCCGCCAGCATGAACTCCAGCCGCTCCACAGGGAACTCCGGATCCAACGGCAGATACGCGCCACCGGCCTGCCACACCGCCAGCACCGCCACCACCATGTCCACACCGCGCTCCACACACAACCCCACCAGCGACTCCGCACCCACACCCACCGAGCGCAGATAGTGCGCAAGCCGGTTCGCCCGTGCCATCAACCCGCCATACGTCACCACCACATCACCCGAGACAACCGCCACCGCATCCGCAGCTTCCACCGCCCGCCTGGCGACCAGCTCCCGCACCCCGTCCACCGACGGCACCACAGCAGCCGTGGCGTTCCAGCCTCGCACCACCTGATCCCACTCACCCGACGACAACACCGGCAACTCACCCACACGCCGGCCCGCGTCCCCCGCCACCGCCTCCAACACCGTCACCAGATGACCGGCCAACCGCTCCACCGTCACCGCATCGAACAACGCACTGCTGTACTGAATCTCCGCCGTGAGACCGCCATGGGACTCCGCCAGGGCCAGGACCAGGTCGTACTTCACCGGTAGCGATTCATGGGCACCGTCGGCCGGGCTCGTGCTCGTGCTCGTGCTCGTGCCGACGGTCGGGGCCGCCTCGCCCGGATCCGCTGCTGCGTAGGTGAACAGGACCTGGAAGAGCGGGGTGCGCGAGCGGTCGCGCTCGACCACCAGCTCGTCCACCAACTGCTCGAAAGGCAAGTCCTGGTGCGCGTACGCGCCGAGCGCCGTCTCGCGCACACGGCCGAGAAGTTCGGTGAAGGTCGGATCGCCGGACAGATCCGTCCGCATGACCAACGTGTTCACGAAGAACCCGATCAGGTCCTCCGTCTCGGCCAGGCTGCGGTTCGCCACCGGGGTGCCGACCGCCACGTCCTCCGCTCCGCCGTAGCGGCCGAGCAGCACACTGAAGGCTGCCAGCAACGTCATGGACATCGTCGTGCCGTTCGCCCGCGAGAGCGCACGCAGCGCATCGGCCGTAGGGGTCGGCACGACGAACCTGCGCACCGCACCGTCCGTGGACCGCACAGGCGGACGGGGCCGGTCGGTGGGCAGTTCGAGAACCGGGACATCGGCCAACTGGTCCCGCCAGTAGTTCAGCTGGCTCTCCAGCACGTCACCGGTCAGCCACTGCCGCTGCCAGACCGCGAAGTCCGCGTACTGCACCGGCAGCGCCGGCAACGGGTTCTGCTCCCCGTCCCGGAACCCCTCGTACAGCGCGCGGAGTTCGCGCTGGAGGACGCGGTCCGACAGGTCGTCGGAGACCACGTGGTGTGTCACCAGCACCAGTACGTGGTCGTCCGGGGCAACGCGGAGCAGGACGGCCCGGATCAGGGGTCCGCCGGCCAGGTCGAAGGGGGTGACGGCGTCCGAGGCGGCCAACTGCCGGGCGGCCAGGTCGGGATCGTGGGCCCCGGACACGTCCACCACAGGGAGCGGGAACGCGGAGGGCGGGTCGATCACCTGGTGGGGTACGCCGTCGGCGTCGGTCACCAGCCGGGTGCGCAGCACCTCGTGCCGGGCGACGAGCGCCCCGAGGGCCGCGCCCAGCGCGGAGACGTTGACGGCGTGCCGCCACCGCATGGGCGTGGGGAGGTTGTACTCGACCGAGCCGGGCTCCAACTGGTGCAGGAACCAGAGTCGTTGCTGCGCGAACGACAGCGGCAGCGGGCGGTCGCGGTCCGCCGGTGTGACCGGCGGCAGGACACTCCCCCGGCCTGCGCCGTCGATCACGGCGGCCAGACCGCGGACAGTGGGCTGGTCGAAGAGCGCGGCCAGCGGAATTTCCGCCGCGAACACCTCACGCACCCGCGAGACGATCTGCGTCGCGAGCAGGGAGTGCCCGCCCAGGTCGAAGAAGCCGTCCTGCGCGCCGACCCTGTCGACACCCAGCACCTGAGCCCAGATACCGGCCAACAGTTCCTCCGTCGCGGTCGCCGGGGGCACGTACGCGCCCTCCAGACCGGATCGCAGGCCCTCGGGTTCGGGGAGGGCGGCACGGTCGATCTTCCCGTTCGGGGTCAGCGGCAGCGCCGCCAGTTCGACGAACAGGGACGGCACCATGTACTCCGGCACGACCCCCCGCACCCGGTCGCGAAGCTCGGCCCACGAGGGAACGTCCTCGCCCGGCCGTGACGGCACCACATAGGCCACCAGACGACGCTCCGCGCCCTCACCATGCCCGACGACCACCGCTGCGCCGACTCGCGGATGAGCGGTGAGCGCGCCTTCGATCTCGCCCGGCTCGATACGGAACCCGCGGACCTTGACCTGATGGTCGGACCGGCCCAAGTACTCCAGACGGCCCTCAGAAAGCCAGCGCACACGGTCGCCGGTGCGATACAGCCGGGAGCCGTCGGCGGAGAAGCGGTCGGGAACGTAGCGCTCGGCGGTCAGCGACGGACGGCCCAGATAACCACGGGTCACGCCCGTGCCGCCGATGAACAACTCCCCCGCCACGCCCACAGGGACCGGCTCCAGCCGCTCGTCCAACACATACACCTGGGTGTTGGCGATCGGTGAACCGATGGACAGCGGGCCATCTGTCACCCGGTCGCAGGTGGACCAGATCGTCGTCTCCGTCGGACCGTACATGTTCCACACCTCAGCGCCGCTGTCCAGCAGAGCCCCGGCCAGCCGGGGCGGCAGTGCCTCACCACCGGACAGCACCCGCAGCCCCTCGATGCCCGGCCAGCCGTCGCCCAGCAGCATCTGCCACAACGACGGAGTCGCCTGCACCACCGAAGCACCAGACCGGGCCAGTTCGCTTTCCAGCAGACCGGGATCAGCCACCGACTCATGCGGCGCCACCACCACACGGGCACCGGTCACCAGCGGCAACCACACCTCCAACCCCGAGATGTCGAAGCCCAAGGTCGTCACCGCCAGCAGAACGTCATCAGCGCTCAGACCAGGCCTCTGAACCATCGCGGTCAGGAAACCGACCAAGTTCCGCTGCCCGACCAGCACACCCTTCGGCCGACCCGTCGAACCGGACGTGTACAGCACATACGCCAGCCCATCCGGCCGCACCGGAACATCCGGAGCCGAAGACGGCAACTCGGCGATGGCCACACCCGTGTCGGCGTCGTCCAGCCACACCGCCGTCCGCACAGGCAGGTCACCTGCCACCGACCGGTGCCCCACCAGCACCGTGCAACCACTGTCCGCCAGCATGAACTCCAGCCGCTCCACAGGGAACTCCGGATCCAACGGCAGATACGCGCCACCGGCCTGCCACACCGCCAAAACCGCCACCACCATGTCCACACCACGCTCCACACACAACCCCACCACCGACTCCGCACCCACACCCACCGAGCGCAGATAGTGCGCAAGCCGGTTCGCCCGTGCCATCAACCCGCCATACGTCACCACCACATCACCCGAGACAACCGCCACCGCATCCGCAGCTTCCACCGCCCGCCTGGCGACCAGCTCCCGCACCCCGTCCACCGACGGCACCACAGCAGCCGTGGCGTTCCAGCCGCGCACCACCTGATCCCGCTCACCCGACGACAACACCGGCAACTCACCCACACGCCGGCCCGCGTCCCCCGCCACCGCCTCCAACACCGTCACCAGATGACCGGCCAACCGCTCCACCGTCACCGCATCGAGACGGGCGCGATCGTACGAGAGCTTGATCCTGAGATCCCGGCCGTAGCCGGCGGTGATGTGGAGGGGGTAGTTGACCTGCTCGCGGCCGTAGTTGAAGCCGGCCTGGAGGCCGCTTGCCGCCGATGTCTCCCGGCCTTCGGCGAGAGTGTGGTCCGGGTAGTTCTCGAAGACGAAGAGGGTGTCGAACAAGGGCTGTCCGGGCGGGAGTTCGCTGCTCTCGTTGATCGTGACCAGGGGTGTGTGCTCGTAGGCGCGACCGCGCACCTGCTCGTCCTGCACTGCCGTCAGCCAGTCGACGACGGACCGTTCCCGGTCGACGTGGATGCGGACCGGGGTGGTGTTGATGAGGAGTCCGACCATGTCGTCCATACCGTCGATCTGACCGCCCCGCCCGGAGGACGTGACGCCGAAGACCACGTCGTCCGAGCCCGCGTACAGGGACAGCACCAGGGCCCAGGCACCCTGCACCACCGTGTTGACCGTGAGCCGGTGGCGACGGGCGAACTCCGCCAGGCCGTTCGCCGCGGTCGCGGTCGGCACGGAGACCTCGTGGTCGTCCCGCCCGCGATCGCCGGTGGCTCGCTCGACGCCCAGGGTCGTGGTCTCGGTGATGCCCGCCAGGCGCTCGCGCCAGTACGCGCGTGCCTCGTCCAGGTCCCGGCCGGCCACCCAGGCGGCGAAGCTCCGGAAGGGTGCCCGTGCCGCGAGGCGCGGTTCGGCACCCGTGCGGAGGGCGTTGTAGGCCTCCAGCATCTCGCCCAGGACGATGGGCAGACTCCACCCGTCGAGCAGGAGGTGGTGGTAGCTCCACACCAGCTGGTGCCGGTCCTCGGCCAGTCGGAGCAGTGTCAGTCGGACCAGTGTGGGAGCCGAGAAGTCCGCACCCTGCTGCCAGTCCCCGGTCAGGTGGTCCTCGATCGCCCGCTGCTGGGCGTCCGTCTCCAGGTGCGAGAGGTCATGGAGGCTCAGCGGCAGGGGGACGGACCGGGAGACCACGGCCAGTGGCTCCGGTACGCCGTCCCACACGACCGTGCTGCGGAGCACCTCGTGCCGCGAGAACACCAGCCCGCAGGCTCGCTTCAACGCGTCGAGGTCGAGGTCGCCTTCCAGCAGCAGGCCGTTCTGCACCCAGTACATGCCGGGGTCGGCGGACAGCCGGGTGTGGAAGAGCATGCCCTGTTGCAGGGCGGTCAGCGGGTAGATGTCCTCGACCGCGGTCGGCAGCTGTTCCCCGACGCGGTCGAGGGTGGACTGGTCGAGGTGGGCGAGGGGGAAGTCCGACGGGGTGTGGCCGCCGGCTCCGGGGCGGCAGCAGTAGTCGATCAGGTCGGCGAGGACGTCGAGGTACCGCTGCGCGAGTCGCCGTACCGTCGCCTCCTCGTGCACCTCACCGCCGTACGTCCAGGTCATCTCCAGTCCGCCGTCGGACACACGGCAGTTGACGTCGATGAGATGGGTGCGGTCGCCCTGGGTCGACCAGGGGCGCCCCAGTGATCCGCGTCCGGGCCGGAAGCGCCGTGTGTCCTCGGTCGTCTCCGGGTCGGGGCCTTGGCCGCCGGACTGGCCGAGGTAGTTGAAGCTGACCTCCGCACCGGGGCCGGGCGCGGGGGTCCAGTCGGTCAGGTGGCGCAGGAGGCCGTAGCCCAGGCCCTTGCGGGGCACCGCCCGCAGGTACTCCTTGGTCCGCCGCAGCAGGGCGCCCAAATCACCGTCCGCCAGACCCGAAAGGGCCACCGGATACACGCTGGTGAACCAGCCCACCGTGCGTGACACGTCGACGTCGGCACCCACGTCCTCACGACCGTGCCCCTCGACATCGACCACCACCGACGGGGCGCCGCACCACTCGGTGAGCACCGCGCCCAGCGCGCTCAGCAACACGTCGTTGATCTGCGTGCGGAACGCCTGCGGCACCTCCCGCAGCAACCGCTCCGTGTGTTCCGTGCCGAGGGTGGTCACGACGTCCTGAGTGGCGGCCACGGGGTTGGGCCCGGCTGTGTCGCGGGGCAGGGGCGTCGCCTGTGCCACGGTCCCGCGCCAGTACTCCGCCTCGGCCGTGGTCTCGGGGGAGGCGGCCAGTTCCGCAAGCCGTTGCGCCCACCGTACGAACGACGTCGTCTTCGGCGGCAGAACCACCTGTGCGCCGGCCGCGGCCTGTTCGTACGCCGAGGCCAGGTCTTCGAGCAGGACCGGCCAGGACACCGCGTCGACCACGAGGTGGTGCGCGACCACCAGGACCAGCCGCCCTGCTTCACCGCAGTCGAACAGCACCACCCGGAGCAGCGGACCGTGACGCAGGTCCAGGCTCGCCTGGGCCCGGGTGGCCTGCGTCTCCAGGGACTCGGCGGCTGTGTGGATCACGGACACCACGTCGGCCGGTTCCGCCGTCACGACGCGGCCGGTCCAGGTGCCGTCCCGGCGTTCGAAACGCGACCGAAGGGCGTCGTGCTGTTCCAGCACCGCACGGGCCGCGGTCCGCAGTACATCGGCGTCCACTTCGCCGGCTACCTCCCACACCGCCGACTGGTTGAAGTGCCCGGCCTCGGGCAACTCGCGTGCCAGGAACCACCGTTGGACCGGCGTCAACGGGAACTCGCCGGACACCACGCCCTGGTCGGCGTCGGCGCCGCTCTCGGCCGCCGCCACGGACGCCAGACCGGCCACCGTCTGGTGGTCGAACAGCTGCGCCGCGGTGACGTGCACGCCGTGCTCACGGACGCGGGCGACGACGCGGATGCTGCTGATGGAGTCGCCGCCGAGGTCGAAGAAGTTGTCGTCGACTCCGACACGGTCGACGCCGAGCACCTCCGCCCACGCGTCGGCGACGAAGCGCTCGACGTCGGTGCGGGGCGCGACGTAGGTGCGGGCGGAGTCGGTGCGGGCTCCGTCGGGTGCGGGGAGGGCCGCGCGGTCGATCTTCCCGCTGCGGGTCATCGGCATCCCGGCCATCTCGGTGAAGACCGCCGGGACCATGAACTTGGGCAGGTGGTCGGCGACATGGGCGCGCAGCTCGCCGACGGGCGGCATGCCTTCGGCCATGTCGGCGGGGACCAGGTAGGCGACCAGTTTGCGGTCCGTGCCGCTGCCGTGGGCGGTGACGACCGCCGTCCGGACGCCGGGGTGGCCGGCGAGGACGGTCTCGATCTCTCCGGGTTCGATGCGGAAGCCGCGCACCTTGACCTGGTTGTCGGCGCGGCCGACGAACTCCAGCTGCCCGTCGGGGAGTCGGCGGGCCCGGTCGCCGGAGCGGTACATACGGGAGCCGTCGGCGGCGAACGGGTCGGCGATGAAACGCTCCGCGGTCAGAGCGCCGCGGCCGCCGTAGCCGCGGGTCACTCCGGCGCCGGCGATGTAGAGCTCACCGGCCACGCCGATGGGGGCCGGGTCGAGGCATGCGTCGAGGATGTGGACGCGTTCGTTGAACAGCGGGGTGCCGATCGGCGGGGTGCCGTCGGCCACGACGTCGCCCGCGGTGCTGGCGATGGTGGTCTCGGTGGGGCCGTAGACGTTGAGCAGTCGCAGGCGTTCGCGCCAGAGGGCGGTGAGCCGGGCCTCGACCCGTTCGCCGCCGACCAGGACGGCGGCGAGGTCGGGGAGGCCGTCGGGCGGCAGCACCTCCAGCAGGGAGGGGGTCATGAACGACAGGGTCACCGCGGTGCGCCGCATCAGGGCGGCGAGCCGTTCCGGCGGGGTGCGGTCCTGGCGTTCGGCGACCACCAGGGTCGCGCCGGTGGGCAGCGCCATCACCACCTCCCAGACGGAGGCGTCGAAGCTGAAGGAGGCGAAGCCGAGGACGCGGTCGCCGGGACCGGCGTGCAGCAGCGGCCGCATCGCCTCGGCGAGGGTCGTCACGCCCCGGTGGGGCACGTGGACGCCCTTGGGGCGGCCGGTGGAGCCGGAGGTGTAGATGACGTACGCGAGTTGGTCCGGCAGGACCGTCACGGGCGGTGCGGTCGCGGGGAGGGTGGCGAGGTCGGCCAGGGTGGCCGGGTCGTCCAGCCACAGCACGGTCTCGGGCGCCGCCTGCGCGGCGAGGCCAGCGGCCACCGTCTCGTGCCCGACCAGCACCGACGCGCCGCTGTCGCTCATCATGAACTGGAGTCGTTCGAGAGGGTAGGCGGGGTCCAGCGGCAGATAGCCGGCGCCGGCCTGCCAGGCGGCCAGTGCGGCGACGGCCATGTCCGCGTCGCGGTCGAGGCACAGCGCCACGACGGACTCGTGGCCGACGCCGAGGCTGCGCAGCCGGTGGGCGACGCGGTTCGCCCGCTGGATCAAGGCGCCGTAGGTGAGGGCCCGTTGTCCTGTCACGACGGCCACCGCGTCGGGGGTCACGGCCGCCTGCGCGGCGACGAGTTCATGCAGGCCGCCCGTGGCGGGCAGGTCGACGGCGGTGTCGTTCCACTCGTGGACGAGCAGGTCGCGCTCGGCCGGCGGCAGCAGGCGCACCTCGCCGACGTGCTGGTCGGCGTCGGCGGCGACGGCGTCGAGGACGGCCGTCAGGTGCCCGGTCATCCGCTCGGCGGTCGTCGCGTCGAACAGCGCGGTGCTGAACTGGAGTTCACCGGTGAGGGTGCCGTCGTTGTCCGCCAGGGTCAGGACCAGGTCGGCCTTGACGGGGATGCGCTCCGGGCCCGTGGGCGCGGGGTCCGGTTCCTGGGGGTGTGCCGCGCTGTCGCCGGGCTCGGCGGGCACGTAGCTGAACATGACGTCGTAGAGCGGGGTGCGGGAGCGGTCCCGCTCCGGGACCAGGGCGTCGACGAGGCGGTCGAACGACAGGTCCTGGTGGCCGTAGGCGTCCAGGGCCGTCTGCCGGACCCGGCCGAGGAGTTCGGTGAAGGTGGGGTTGCCGGACAGGTCGGTGCGCAGCACGAGGGTGTTGACGAAGAAGCCGACAAGGTCCTCGGCCTCGGCGAGGGAGCGGTTGGCGACGGGGGTGCCCACGGCGACGTCGTCCGTGTCGCCGTAGCGGGCGAGCAGCACGTCGAACGCGGCCAGGAGGGTCATGAACATGGTGGTGCCGTGGTCGCGGGAGAGCGTCCGCAGGGCCTCTGCGGTGCGGGGGTCCACGGTGAACCGGGTGACGGCGCCCTCCGTCGACCGAACGGGCGGCCGGGGCCGGTCGGTGGGCAGCTCCAGCACCGGGGCCTTGTCCAACTGGCCTGTCCAGTAGTCGAGGTGGCGGTCGAGGACGTCACCGGTGAGCCACTGCCGCTGCCAGACCGCGACGTCGGCGTACTGCACGGGAAGTGGTGGCAGCGGGTCGGGCTCGCCGGCGCGGAACGCCTCGTACAGGGCGGACAGGTCGCGGCGCAGGATCCGGTCCGACCACTCGTCGAAGACGACGTGGTGCAGGGCGAGGGCGAGCAGGTGGTCGTCCGGTGCGAGGCGGAGGAGGGTGGCGCGGACCAGCGGGCCGTGGGCCAGGGCGAAGGGCGTGAGGCCGTCCGCACCGACCGTGTGGTCGGCCTCGCCGTGCGGGTCGGCGCTGCCGGAGACGTCCACCACCGGCAGGGGCACGGGGGCCGGCGGGTCGACGACCTGGTGCGCCACTCCGTCGGCGCCGGCGACCAGGCGGGTGCGCAGCACCTCGTGGCGTGCGACGACCGCGTCCAGGGCCGCGCCGAGGGCGCGCAGGTCGAGGTCTCCGGTGAGGTGGACGCGGGCGGACATGTTGTACTCGGGCGAGCCGGGCTCCAACTGGTCCAGGAACCAGAGGCGTTGCTGCCCGAAGGACAGCGGCAGGGCTTCGTCGCGGCCGACGGGCCGGACCGCGGGCGCGGCCGACAGGCCGGAGCCGTCGATCAGCGCGGCGAGGCCGCGCACGGTCGGCCGGTCGAACAGGGCGGAGAGCGGGATCTCCACGGAGAAGGTCTCCCTGATCCGGGAGACGACCTGGATCGCCAGCAGTGAGTGGCCGCCCAGGGCGAAGAAGCCGTCCTGCGCGCCGACCCGGTCCACGCCGAGGATCCGCGCCCAGACGCCGGCGAGCAGTTCCTCGGTCTCGGTGGCGGGAGCGACGTACGTGCTCGCCTGCCCGGACCGGATCCCCTCGGGCTCGGGCAGCGCGCCGCGGTCGGTCTTGCCGCTCGGCGTCAGCGGCAGGGAGGCCAGCTCGACGAACAGCGACGGAACCATGTACTCCGGGAGCCGCTCGCCCGCGAAGGCGCGCAGTTCCGCGACGGACGGGATGCCCTCGGCGGGGTCGGCCGGGACGAGGTGGGCGACCAGCCGCCGTTCGGTGCCTTCACCGAACGCCGAGACGACCGCCGTACGGACCCCCGGGTGGGCGGCGAGCGCGGTCTCGGCCTCGGCCGGTTCGATGCGGTGGCCGCGGACCTTCAGCTGGTCGTCGGCGCGGCCCAGGAACTCCAGCCGCCCGTCCTCGAGCCACCGGACCCGGTCGCCCGACCGGTACAGCCGGGAGCCGTCCCGGGCGAAAGGGTCGGCCACGAAGCGTTCGGCGGTCAGCGCCGGTCGTCCGCCGTAGCCGCGCGCCACCTGCGGGCCGCCGATGAACAGTTCACCGGCGACACCCACCGGCACCGGCCGCAGGGACGCGTCCAGGACGTGGACCCGGGTGTTGACGATCGGGCCGCCGATGGGCGGAGTGCCGTCGGGTCCGGTGCCGTCGGTGTCGGCGACGGTCGCGCACACCGTGGTCTCGGTCGGCCCGTACGCGTTGAACAGCCGGTGGTGTTCCCGCCAGGCGGCGGCGAGCCGCCCGTCCAGTCGTTCGCCCGCGGTGACGAGGGTGCGGATGCCCGCGAGGTCACCGGGGCGGAGGGCGTCCAGGAGGGACGGCGGTACGGTCGCCACGGTCACCGCGGTCCGGGCGACGAGCGCCGACAGCCGTTCGGGGTCGACACGCTCCGCCGTCCGGGCCACGACCAGGGTCGCGCCCGCCGCCAGCGCCATGACCAGTTCCCACACCGAGGCGTCGAAGCTGAACGGCGCGAACCCGAGCACCGTGTCCTCGGGGCCCGTCCCCAGGGCCGCCCGCTGCGCCGTGGCCAGGCTGACGAGCCCGCGGTGGGACAGGTGGACACCCTTGGGACGGCCGGTGGAGCCGGAGGTGTAGATGACGTACGCGAGCTGGTCCGGCAGGACCGTCACGGGCGGTGCGGTCGCGGGGAGGGTGGCGAGGTCGGCCAGGGTGGCCGGGTCGTCGAGCCACAGCACGGCCTCGGGCGCCGCCTGCGCGGCGAGGCCGGCGGCCACCGTCTCGTGCCCGACCAGCACCGAGGCTCCGCTGTCCGTGAGCATGAACCGCAGCCGCTCGGCCGGGTAGTCCGGGTCCAGCGGCAGGTACGCCGCTCCCGCCTGCCATACCGCCAGCACGGCCACCGCGAGATCGGCGCCGCGTTCCAGGCACAGGGCGACCACGGACTCGGCGCCGACGCCCATCGCCCGCAGCCGGTGCGCCAGCCGGGCCGCGCGCCGCGCCAGCCCGTCGTACGTGAGGACCGTGTCGCCCGCCACGACGCCGACGGCGTCCGGGGTGGACGCCGTGCGTTCGGCGACCAGTTCGTGCGCGCCGGCCGCGCCGGGCAGCGGTGCGGCGGTGTCGTTCCACGCGTGGACGAGCAGGTCGCGCTCGGCCGCCGGCAGCACGGGCAGGTCGCCGACCGTGCCGCCGGTGTCGGTGGCGATCGCTTCGAGGACGGTACCGAGGTGGCCCGCCATCCGGGCGATGGTCCGCTCGTCGAAGTGGGCACGGTCGTAGGACAGCCGTACGACCAGTTCGCGCGCGGAGGACGCGATCACGCCGAGGGGGTAGTTCGACTGGTCCCGCCCGTAGTTGGCGCCGGCCCGCAGCGCGTCGTCCGCCGCGTACCGTGCCTGCCCGCCGCCTTCGACCAGGGCCTGGTCCGGATAGTTCTCGAAGGCGAAGACGGTGGTGAACAGCGCTTCGCCGGGAGGCAGTTGACTCGCCTCGGTGATCGTGACCAGCGGGGTGTGCTCGTACTGCCGGGCGCGGACCTGCTCGTCCTGAAGTCCTGCCAGCCAGTCGGTCACCGGCATGTCCCGGTCGACACGGACCCGGACCGGCGTGGTGTTGATCAGCAGTCCGACCATGTCGTCCATGCCGTCGAGCTGGCCGCCCCGGCCCGAGGACGTCGCGCCGAACACCACGTCGTCGGTGCCCGCGTACAGCGCCATGACGAGCGACCAGGCGCCCTGCACGACGGTGTTCAGCGTCATCCGGTGCCGGCGTGCGAACTCCGCCAGACGGGCCCCGGCGACCGGCGTCGGCAGCGGGACCCGGTGCTCGTCCCGCCCTTGCCGCCCGGTGGCGCGCTCCACGCCGAGCGCCGTGGCCTCGGTGACACCGGCCAGCCGCTCGCGCCAGTACGCCCGGGCCTGCTCCCCGTCCTGACCGGTCACCCATGCCACGAAGTCGCGGAACGGCACGCGCGCCGGAAGCTCCGGCCGGTCTCCCGCGCGCAGGGCGCGGTAGGCCTCCAGCACCTCCGACAGGACGAGGGGCACACTCCACCCGTCGAGCAGCAGGTGGTGGTGGCTCCACACCAGCTGGTGCCGGTCGTCGGCCAGCCGGATCACCGCGATCCGCACCAGTGTCGGCCCCGAGAAGTCGGCCCCCCGCTCCCAGTCGGCCTCCAGGTGCTCGGCGACCGCGTGCCGCTGGGCCTCCCCGTCGAGGTGCGCGAGATCCAGCAGACGCAACGGCAACGGCACGGACCGGGAGACGACGGCCACCGGCTCGGGCAGCCCCTCCCACACGACCTTCGTCCGCAGTACCTCGTGCCGTGAGAAGACCAGCTCCCAGGCTTCCCGCAACGCGTCGAGGTCGAGCTCCCCTTCGAGCAGGAGCCCGTTCTGCGCCCAGTACATGCCTGGCTCGGTGGCCAGGTGCGTGTGGAAGAGCATGCCCTGCTGCACGGCGGTCAGCGGGTGGACGTCCTCGATCTCGGTCGGCAGGTGTTCCTCGATACGGTCGAGGGCGGCCTGGTCGAGTCGGGCCAGCGGGAAGTCCGACGGCGTGCGGCCGCCGACGCCCGGACGGCAGCAGTACGCGATCAGGTCGGCCAGCACCTCGACGTACCGCTGTGCCAACCGCCGTACCGTCGCCTCGTCGTGCACGTCACTGCTGTACGTCCACTCCAGCGCGAGACCGCCGTCGGCGATCTGCCCGTTGACCTCGACGAGGTGGGTACGGGTGCCGTCGCCGGCCCGGGACTCGCCGAGCGACCGCCCCGACGGACGGAAACGCCCCGGCTCGCCGGACTCGGTACGACGGCCGCTCTGGCCGAGGTAGTTGAAGCTGACCTGCGCACCGGGGCCGGGCGTGGGGGTCCAGTCGGTCAGGTGGCGCAGGAGGCCGTAGCCCAGGCCCTTGCGGGGCACCGCCCGCAGGTACTCCTTCGTCCGCCGCAACAGATCGCCCAGGTCACCGTCCGCCACACCCGACAGGGCCACCGGATACACACTGGTGAACCAGCCCACCGTGCGTGACAGGTCGACGTCGGCGCCCACGTCCTCGCGGCCGTGGCCCTCGACATCGACCACCACCGACGGGGCGTCGCACCACTCGGTGAGCACTACGCCGAGCGCGCTCAGCAACACGTCGTTGATCTGCGTGCGGAACGCCTGCGGCACCTCCCGCAGCAACCGCTCGGTCAGGTCGGAGTTCAGGGTCGCGCGCACGTTGCGCACCGAGGCGTTCCGGTTCGGGCCGTCGTGGTCACGCGGCAGCGCGGTGTCCACCGCCTCGGTGCGCCGCCAGTACGCGATCTCCTCGGCCGACTCCGGGGTGCCGGCCAACTCCGTCAGCCGCTCCGCCCAGCGGGTGAAGGACGTCGTCTTGGGCGGCAGGACGATGCCGACACCGCCGGCGGCCTGTTCGTACGCCGAGGAGAGGTCTTCGAGGACTACGGGCCAGGAGACGGCGTCCACGACCAGGTGATGGACGGCGACGAGCAGCAGCCGGCCCTGCTCACCACGCTCGAAGAGCGCCGCACGCAGCAGGGGTCCCTCACCCAGGTCGAGACTCGCCTGCACCTGCGTGGCACGGGCGTCGAGGAACGCCTCGTCCGCCCCGGCCGCGTCGACCGTCGTGAGCAGGTCGGCGGGCTCGGCGGCCACCACGCGGCCGACCCACCGGCCCTCCTCGCGCAGGAAGCGAGAGCGCAGCGCGTCGTGCTGCTCGACCAGGGCGCGCAGGGCGATCCGCAGCAGCTCAGGATCGACCTCATCGGAGACGTCGAGGACCATCGCCTGGTTGAAGTGCCAGGGCTCCGGCTGGCCCGCGTCCAGGAACGCCCTCTGCACGGGTGTCAGCGGGAAGTCCCCCACGACCAGGCCCTGCTCGGCATCGACGGTGCTTTCACTCGTCGCCACCGACGCCAATGCCGCCACCGTCTGGTGGTCGAAGAGCTGGGCCACGGTGACGTGCACCCCGAGTTCGCGGGCCCGGGCCACGACCCGGATGCTGATGATGGAATCACCGCCGACGTCGAAGAAGTTGTCCTCGACACCCACCCGCTCCAACCCGAGCACCTGCGCCCACACCCCGGCCAGCACCCGCTCAGCCTCACTACGCGGCGCCACGTACACACCCGCCGACCCGGCACGCTCACCGTCAGGAGCGGGGAGCGCGGCCCGGTCGAGCTTGCCGTTCGGAGTCAGAGGCAGGGCGGCGAGTTCGGTGAAGACGGACGGGATCATGAAGGCGGGCACGTGGGAAGCCGCGTGGGCACGCAGGTCGGTGACGGGCGGGATGCCTGTGGTCGGGTCCTCGGGGACGAGGTAGGCCACCAGTCGACGGTCGTCCTCGTCACCGAAGGGGAGTACGACGGCGGTACGGACCTGGGCATGTGCGGTGAGGACGGCTTCGATCTCACCGGGTTCGATGCGGAAGCCACGGACCTTGACCTGCTGGTCGACGCGACCGACGAAGTCCAACTGTCCGTCGGGGAGCCAGCGCGCACGGTCACCGGAGCGGTACATACGCGAACCATCGGAGGCGAACGGATCGGGGAGGAAGCGTTCCGCGGTCAGAGCCGGGCGGCCGGCATAGCCACGGGCCACCTGCGGCCCCGCGATGAACACCTCACCCGCCACACCCACAGGGACCGGTTCCAGCCGCTCGTCGAGCACATACAGGCGGGTGTTGGCGACCGGGGAGCCGATGGGAGGAAGGCCGTGGCCGTCGACCTGGCCCGCGGTGACCATGACGGTGGACTCGGTCGGCCCGTAGGTGTTCACCAGCCGCCGGCCCGGCGCCCAGGCCCGCGCGACCTGCTCGGTCAGCCGCTCCGCACCCAGCAGAAGGGTTTCGACACCGGGCACCTGCTGCGGATCCAGCACGCCCAGCAGGGACGGCACGACACTGGCCGCGTTGACACCCTCCGCACCGACCATGGCCGTCAGCCGGTCCGGCTCCGCCCGCTCTTCCGCCGTCGCCACGACGAGCGTGCCGCCACGGACCAACGTCACAGCAAGATCCAGCACCGCCGCGTCGAAACTGAACGAAGCGAACTGCAACACCCGCACACCCGGCTCCGCACCCAGCTCCGGGCCCAACGCGGTCACCATGCCGACGACGCTGCCGTGCGAGACCTGCACGCCCTTGGGACGCCCCGTCGAACCCGACGTATAGATCACATACGCCAACTGGCCGGGTGTTACGAAGATTTCGGGAGCCGTCGACGGCAGATCCCCCGCCAGGGCGAGATCACCCTCACGAAGTACGACCTGTGCCCCGCTGTCCGTGACCATGAACTCCAGCCGCTCCGCCGGATATTCGGGATCCAACGGCAGATACGCACCACCCGCCAGCCACACCCCCAGCACCGCCACCACCATGTCGACACCACGCGGCAGACACAGCCCCACCACCGACTCGGCCCCGACACCCCGGCCCCGCAGCACATGCGCCAGCCGACTCGCCCGCTCCAGCAGCCCACCGTAGGTGAGTGCCTGGCCGCCGGAGACGACGGCCACCGCGTCCGGGCACGCCACGGACCACGCGGCGATCAGCTCCTGCACACCGCCCACGGACGGCAGCGCGGCCGGGGCGCCGTTCCAGCCCCGCACCAGCTGCTCGTGCTCGTCGGCGGAGAGCACGGGCAGCTCCCCCACCCGCCGCTGACCCGCGTCCTCCGCCACCGCGTCCAGCACGGTGACGAGGTGCCTTCCCAACCGCTCCACCGTGTCGGCGTCGAAGCGTGACCGGTCGTACGACAGCTTGATCATGAGGTGCCGGCCGGAACCGGCGGTCAGGCTGAGCGGGTAACTCGCCTGCTGGCGGACGTGGTTGAGGCCGGTCGCCAGACCGTTCGCGGCCGAGAGCTCCCTGCCCTGCGCCAGGGTCTCGTCCGGGTAGTTCTCGAAGACGAAAAGGGTGTCGAACAGGGCCTGTCCGGACGGCACCTCGCTCCAGGCCGTGATCGTCGCGAGCGGTGTGTGCTCGTACCGCCGGGCCCGGACCTGCTCGTCCTGAAGTCCTGCTAGCCAGTCGGCCACCGGTTGGTCCCGGTCGATGCGGATCCGTACCGGCGTGGTGTTGAGCAGCAGACCGACCATGTCGTCCATGCCGTCGATCTGGCCACCCCGCCCTGACGAGGTCGCACCGAAGACCACGTCGTCGGATCCCGCGTGCAGCGCCAGGACCAGCGCCCACGCGCCCTGCACCACGGTGTTCAGGGTGAGCCGGTGGCGACGGGCGAACTCCGCCAGAGCGGCCCCCGCCACCGAATCGGGCAGTTCGAGGTGGACTTCCTCCTGGCCCTGTTCGCCCGTGTTGCGTTCCGCCCCGGGCGATGTGGGCTCGGTGAAGCCGGCCAGCCGTTCGGTCCAGTACCCGCGTGCCTCGTCGAGATCCTGTCCGGCCACCCAGCCCACGAAGTCCCGGAAGGGGGCGCGCGCCGGAAGCTGCGGCCGTTCTCCCGCGCGGAAGGCTTGGTACGCCGCCAGCATCTCGCCCAGGACGATGGGCACACTCCACCCGTCCAGCAGCAGGTGGTGGTAGCTCCAGACGAGTTGGTGACGGTTCTCGGCCAGCCGGAGCAGCGTCAGTCGGACCAGTGTGGGGGCCGAGAAGTCCGCGCCCTGCTGCCAGTCCCCGGCGAGGTGCCGCTCGACCGCCCGCTCCTGGGCGTCCGCCTCCAGATGCGAGAAGTCCAGGACGGTGAGGGGAAGCGCGACGGACCGGGAGACCACGGCCAGCGGCTCCGGTACGCCGTCCCACACGACCGTGCTGCGCAGTACCTCGTGCCGGGAGAACACCAGTTCCCAGGCGTGCCGGAGCGCGTCGAGGTCGAGGTCACCGTCGAGGACGAGTCCGTTCTGCACCCAGTACATGCCGGGGTCGGCGGACAGGTGGGTGTGGAAGAGCATGCCCTGCTGCAACGCCGTCAACGGGTAGACGTCGTCGATCACCGTCGTGACGTGGCGTGTGACGACGTCCACCGCGGTCTGGTCGAGACGGGCCAGTGGGAAGTCCGACGGGGTGTGGCCGCCGACGTCCGGACGGCAGCAGTACGCGATCAGTTCGGTCAGGACCTCGATGTAGCGCTCGGCCAGCCGGCGTACCGTCGCTTGCTCGTGCACCTCACCGCCGTATGTCCAGGTCATCTCCAGTACGCCGTCGGCGACTTGGCAGTTGACCTCGATGAGGTGGGCGCGCTCTCCCTGGGACGACTGGTCCGTTCCGAGTGTCCGTCCGGACGGACGGAGACGCCGTGAGTCTTCGGCTCCCTGCCGGTCGGGGCCGGGTCCGCCGGACTGGCCGAGGTAGTTGAAGCTGACCTGCACACCGGGGCCGGGCGCGGGGGTCCAGTCGGTCAGGTGGCGCAGGAGGCCGTAACCGAGGCCCTTGCGGGGCACCGCCCGCAGGTACTCCTTGGTCCGCCGCAGCAGGGCGCCCAAATCACCGTCCGCCAGACCCGAAAGGGCCACCGGATACACGCTGGTGAACCAGCCCACCGTGCGTGACACGTCGACGTCGGCACCCACGTCCTCACGACCGTGCCCCTCGACATCGACCACCACCGACGGGGCGCCGCACCACTCGGTGAGCACGGCGCCCAGTGCGCTCAGCAGCACGTCGTTGATCTGCGTGCGGAACGCCTGCGGCACCTCCCGCAGCAACCGTTGCGTCCACTCGTCGCCGAGAGTCACGTCCACCCGACGCGCGAGGTCGACCGTGTTCGGACCGTCCAGCTCGCGCGGCACCGCGACCGCGGCCTCCTCCGTCCGCCGCCAGTACGCGGCCTCCTCGGCCAGTTCCGGGGTGCCGGCGAGTTCCGTCAGCCGCTCCGCCCACCGCATGAAGGACGTCGTCTTGGCGGGCAGGACAACCGAGTTACCCCCGGCCGCCTGCTCATACGCCGACGTCAGGTCCTCCAGCAGGACCGGCCAGGACACCGCGTCCACGACCAGGTGATGGACGGCGACGAGCAGCAGCCGGCCCTGCTCACCACGCTCGAAGAGCGCCGCACGCAGCAGGGGTCCCTCACCCAGGTCGAGACCCGCCTGCACCTGCGTGGCACGGGCGTCGAGGAACGCGCCGTCCGCCCCGGCCGCGTCGATCACCGTCAGCAGCTCCGCGGGCTCGGCGGCAACCACGCGGCCGACCCAACGGCCCTCCTCGCGCACAAAGCGAGAGCGCAGGACGTCATGCTGCTCGACCAGGGCCCGCAGAGCCCTCCGCAGCGCCTCCGGATCGAGTTCCCGGACGACTTCCAGCACCGTCGACTGGTTGAAGTGCCACACCTCCGGCAGATCCCGCTCCAGGAACCACCGCTGGATCGGCGTCAGCGGGAACTCGCCGACCACCAGACCCTGTTCGGCATCGGTGCCGTTCTCGGCCGCGGCCACCGACGCCAGGCCCGCGACCGTCTGGTGGTCGAAGAGCTGGGCCACGGTGACGTGCACGCCCAGCTCCCGGGCGCGGGCCACGACCCGGATGCTGCTGATCGAGTCCCCGCCCAGCTCGAAGAAGTTGTCGTCGACACTGACCCGTTCCAGTCCGAGCACCTGCGCCCACACGCCGGCCAGCACCCGCTCCGCGCCGGTGCGCGGGGCCACGTATGTCTCCGCCGACACCGCGCGACCGCCGTCGGGCTCGGGCAGGGCGGCCCGGTCCACCTTGCCGTTCACCGTCAGCGGCAACCCGGCCACTTCCATGAACACCGCCGGCACCATGAACGCGGGCAGGTGTTCCGTGGCGTACGTGCGGAGCTCGGTGGGGGTGGGGATGCCCTCCGCCGGGTCGTCCGGAACCAGATACGCGGCCAGACGACGATCCGCCTCCGCACCGAACGCCCTCACCACCACCGCCCGCACCCCAGGACAACCCTCCAGCACCGACTCGACCTCACCCAACTCGACCCGATACCCACGCACCTTCACCTGACCATCCACACGCCCCAAAAACTCCACCTGACCATCCGCCAACCGACGCACCCGGTCCCCCGACCGATACATCCGCCGACCCCCACCCACGAACGGATCCGCCACAAACCGCTCACCCGTCAACCCCGCACGACCCCCATACCCCCGACCCACCC
>NZ_JAKQYH010000034.1:0-21118 GCF_022343545.1 Streptomyces arenae | reverse complement strand
CACCTCGTCACGGGAGCCTGAGATCGCTGCTGCCGGAGGCATGGACAAGGACATCGCCGCCATCAGCGACAGCAAGGGAGACCACTCACCGTGACAGATGTCAGAGTCACCTACGACAAGACCGTCAACGCAGCGTACGTATACCTCACCGAACCGCAGGCCCGCGTGAAGTCCGCGCGCATGTATCCCTGCGATCCAGTGGACGTCGACGGCATGATCAACCTCGACTTTGACGAGCAGGGCCGCCTCATCGGCATCGAGGTGTTGGCGGCCAGTTCGAAACTGCCCGAGTACCTACTCCAGTCCGCGAAGCGACTTGACACCGAAGGTGCATGACCAGCCGAGCACCACGCTCGCGGCGAACAGGTTGGAAAAGGCTCCTTGACTCGGTCATTGAAACTCCACCGACCTGTCGAAGCGTTCTCTGCGGGCGCCCCCCAAGCACTCTAACGACGTCACTCCACCGTGAGCGTACGGGGGAGAAGGCCGGCCCTCTCTTCCAGTTCCCTAGCAACCAAGGATCTGCGCTGGGCTTGTACAGCCTTCGGAAGCACATCCTTAATCGCTGTCTGTACCTCGCGCTTCCACTCAGACCAACGTTGCGTCCATTTTTCGACCGCCTCTTGCGCAAGATCCTCTGCAAGCGGGAGCTGTACAGGTCCAGAGAACCGGGGGTCAGCTGTAAGCACAGCGACCACGGCGGCTGCATGCCCGTCGTCTAGCCCGGTGATGAGCGGACTCTCCCCCACCAGAACGTCACCTTGGTCCATGAGAGAGTCCCCGAGACGAACTGGCAGCTCCTCGTGCGCAGGCACGTTGACCTCCACCGAGGGGCCAGGATCCTCGGGCAGGAAGTCGCTGAGTTTGGGCTGTACCCCACAATCCATGAGCACTCGGGCCGCCAGCGGTGCGGGGTCGAAGACGGTGCGCCTCACTGCCCTTTGCTGCTGTTCGCGACCACTCACAGTCCGTTGTGTGCGCTCTATGACAAGATCACGTAGGGCACGCTCCACAGCCCGGCCAGCCTCATCAGCATCATCCCCAAACATGTATCGCATAGCCCACGCGTCTAGCGCCTGCCTGTCAGGCTGCCGCAGCTCTTCATCAGTGGACAAAGCGGGACGCCCAGCCACCTCTGCAAAGAGGGCGGCCAGATCCTCCGCCTGGGATCGCGTAAGCAACGTCGGGTCCAGTATCGGCATCTGGCTAAGCTCACGGATGTACGTGTGGAGTACGCCGTCTCCGCCGCCTCGCCTCCCATAGACCTCTGCCATGAGATTGGTCCACGCCAGGTTAGCCACAGCGGCAAACGACTCCGGGACCGTCAAGGAGGGCGGCGGCGCTGAGTAGAGGAAGTTATCGGGGATCAGAATATCCGCGGCCAAAGTGGGCGCGTAGTGTCGATCACCCCGACCCTTCAACCAGCAAATACGGCCAGGGCCAGTAGGAATTCGAGGCACCTGAAACCAGATCGGACGCACGCGGACTTGGGGGCGCTCGGCCGGCACCCCGCCTGCACGTCGACTACCCTCCCTAGCCGGGAAATCTTGAACCTCACCGTACTTGATGTAGGCGAGAGTATGAGCCCAGCGTTGTGCTTCAATTTCATCCGCTGTCTGGTCCAAGTAGAGCATAAACCAAGGGCTCGTATCGTCCACCGAAACCGAGATTTTTCCCTCAAGTACTCCAGGTCGACGGACCATAGGTTTCAAAGCAGCACGTTCAATCGGGTGAACAGCACCACGCCCATCCCGAATGACACACAGTCGAGACCGATCGCGCTGCGAACGCAGGCCCATACGCGAAACAACTGCCGGGTCCGTGATCTCCTCAACACAGAAGTAACCAACTACGCGCGTGGGAATGCCAGACTTCGGCGGCGCCAGCCGCCCGAGTCGCACAATTTTCCTTCCGGCCTTACGCCGAAGGGAGCCAATTGACGGTGGCTCAACGAGGCAAGCGCCCCACGAAGAAAAAAGCTTGTTAGGAAATGCCGAGCTCGCGCCGAGAGCTCTAAAGTCCGGGGTGGCAGCCATCACTCATCACCGAATCCGTCCGTTGACGTCTCCATTTCGAGGAGAGCTTTTTGCGCGAAGATTCGAATATCCCAGCGCAGATCATCTCCGGCGTCATGATCAGTGGCTAGGATCTCATCGATAAGGTCCTCGGCCCGCTTACCCCTTGGCGCCTCCGAGCTGACCAGTTCCTCGATCGGTCGCTTCAGTCTAACGAATCGTACCTGATGATCAGCAGGTACGTTCGGGTTGGACTGGTGTGAAAGCTTGGCTGCAGGATCAGCGACCTTTTCCGCGAGGATGATCACGGTATTCTGCTTGGCTGCAAACCAGCGTTCCACGCGACTGTCGATGAGCGCGTGAATCTTGAAGTAGCGCGCGAGGAAAGTGATTACAGCGTCACCATAGTCAGAGGCTAGGAGATTCCACGACACGATGAAGCCAAGACGCCCGCCAGGTCGCAAGTACATATGGGCTCCAGCCACGAAGAATGCCCAGATGTCTGCCTTACCAGTGAAGTTAGGGTACGCCGTTTGCGTCTTCAGAAAGTGCCTCTGCAGGAAATTAAAGACCTCTTGCCGCTCTTCTGGGAGCCGGCTTTCGAAGCGGATGTAGGGCGGATTCCCTACTACCGCGTCAACCTGCTGAGGATATGGAACGCGACCGGCGTCAGGGAGCTCTAGTCCGCTCTGCTCTCCCGGATACGTTTGGAAGAAGTCGGTTCTGAAAACCCTCGGGTATGCAGACGACGCTGACGTATCAGCCAAAGTCAGGTTGAAGCCAGTCAGCGACGCAGCGAACTGCGCGAGTTCTACCGCATATACTTCAGCCAACGACTGGTCATGCGTCGATCCAAGCGCTCGCTTGCGCTCGTAACACATGGTCACGAACGTTCCTGCGCCGGACGCAGGATCGAGAACAATATCAGCAGGGTCTTGCACTGCGTATGCAGTGATAAGCTCGACGACCGGGTCGGGCGTGTAATGTACGCCCATAACATGCCGATGCTCGTCATCTAGCAGTGACTCATAGAGGCCCGGCACGTAGGTAACCGGAGCTTCCCAGTCAGCACCCTGCACTACATCAATTATCTTCCCCCAAAGCTCCCCCACGTCTCTGCGGGAGCTCGCTGCGTCGACGAATACAATGTCATCCAGCTCGCTGGGGGAAAATTGCGTCTCAAAGTCACCCGTCTTCCTGCGGGCATGTTCGTAAAGGCCGGCGAGGTCGCTCAGAACACGCTGTGGATCCCCCGTCGATCTCGTGATATCCAAGAGGTCGAGGGCAAAAGTCGTACCATCTGCCCGGTTTGAGTTCGCTAGGGCTTGGTAGAGCATCAGGCGTGTTGTAACTACGAAGGTAGCGATAGTGGCAACTTGCAATGACTCAGCAAGGAGACGATCCTTGCTGCCATGGGGATTTAGCGAAATCTCGACGCCAAACTGAAGCCGGAATGCCTCCAAAGTTTTCTGCCGAAACGCTTCGTCTTCGTTGACTGCGGACCGGATCCGCTCCGCTGCCTCCTCAGCAGCTTCGTGAATTACTTCCTTGAGCTCGAGTACCTGAGGTGGAAGCTTTCGTGGACCTTTCTGCTTCTCCTCGCGCTGGTGGAGAAGCTGTGCAAACTCGTCAAGAAACTTGACCCAATTGTCGCTTATTTCGGCTCGGCGCTTAGGTGCAAACGACGAGTGACTTAGGTCAGCCGCGAGCGTGTATCGAATCAAGGGACGCGACTGATCTGGCCCCTTGGCTGTCTCCCAGACCAAGATTTCACGGAAGTTCGCCGTAAGAAAGTAAGGCAGGCCCCGACCAACTGCCTTAGACCACGAATCGCTCTGTAGTGCCGGAGAGTCAGCCGCCGCTACCTCGGGCCGCTTCATCTCCACCGTGGCGATCGGATGAGTGCGCGAACGAAGTGTGACATCACAACGCTTCGTGACCCCAGTCTCGGGGTCCTGAACGTGTTCTTCGACATCAGCATGGAAGAAAACTGGTTCCTTGTCTTCTTCCAGAAGCCGGGCAGCGCGTGCTTCGGTAGGTGAACTCAACCAACCCGCGAGGGTACGCTCATCAACAATGGTTTTCGCTTTAGCCATTGAAATGGCTCCTCTCCTGGGACTGCTGCCTGATCGGGTGACAGCGGGATTTATGCAGCCAGAGCTGCGGGTGGGATCATGATGGTCTCGTACTCGACGGGGGTCAATCGGCCCAGGCGTCGTTGCCGTCAGCGCCGGTGGTAGGTCCGTTCGATCCAGGTGACGATCGCGATCCGCAACTCCTGGCGGGTGGCCCAGACGTGGCGGTCGAGGACGTTCTTTTCAGCCTTTAGGCCGTCAGTTAGCCAGCAGAACTGGAACCTGAGAGGTGGGGCAGGTCAAGGTGTCATCCAACTCTGCAGCAGTCCCACGCGCCTGAGGCTTACGGGCCATGATCACCGCACGGGCAGTGATCGCAGCTTGGTAGTCGCAGACGTCGTGGCCGACTACAGAGCGTACGTGTTCAGCCTGGAGACAGGAGGGCGCACCAAACGGAGCGGCTAGGTCCGGATACACCGGGCTAAACCGGGTTTGGACCCCGTCAGGCACCGATAGAGTAGGCGTGCCCGATGTGCTCACGCTGACTGTCGACTGGAGGTTCCACCGTGACTGAACCGTGGCTGTCCGCCGACGACATCGCCGCCCACCTCGGCATCACGAAAGACACGGTGTACGGGTGGATTGCCGAGAAGGGCATGCCAGCCCACAAGCTTGGCCGCCTCTGGAAGTTCCAGGCCAGTGAAATCGATGAGTGGGTGCGCAGCGGGGGTGCCGCGTCATCAATCGACCACGCAGGTCCGGGCTGACATGGCGGTTCGCCCACTCACACGAGGGAGTGTCGGTGGGTCGCCGTAATCTGGACGACTTGCCTGATTCCCGAAAAGAGGTGACCCGTGCCGGAAGGGACCGCCCCTGCGTCGCGCTATGCGCTCTCGTTCACCAGCGGTGCCCTCCTCATGCGCGAGGCTGTCATCGTCGCGCCGATGTACCTGCGCGAGCACGACTGGTCGAAGGTGCGCGCGGTGATCGAGCAGGACAACCTGCTGCAGGCGCGCACGGTCACGTCGGGGCGACGCTTCGCCCGTGAGGTCACCCAGCGGCTCGCCGCGCTCACCGACGGCGAGATCGAGCTGCTCATCGACGCGACGGCTACTGAGCGCGGACACCTGCTGTGGGCGGCTGCTTGCCGTCGCTATGACCTGATCGGCGAGTTCGCCGAGGAGGTGGTACGCGAGCGGTTCCTCCTGCTGACACCGACGCTCACATACGAGGACTACGACAGCTTCGTGCGCGGCAAGGCTCTGTGGCATACCGAGCTGGCTGACGTCAAAGACTCGACACGGCGCAGGCTGCGCTCGAACGTGTTTCGGATGCTCAAGGAGGCCGGCCTGCTCTCTGACCGCGGTCACCTGCTCCAGGCCGTGCTATCGCGGCGGGTCGCTAGCGCCTTGTGCACGCGGAGCCCGAGCGACCTGCGGTTCTTCCCGACCAATGATCACGCTACAGGGAGGGCCGAGCGGTGAAGCCGACCGAGCTGTCCAAGCAGGAAGAGCACCTGTTTCAGGTGCTCAGCGGTAAGCGGTTCCTCCAGATGGAGGGCCTGAGCAACGAGGTGCCGTTCTTCATCTACCCCTACGACCCCGAGGACGCCCTCGTGGTTGCGGGGGTCAAGAAGCGCATCAAGAACCGACTGGCCAACAGGGGAATCGAGGTCCGTGAGATCAATCTCTACGACCTGTCGGTGGAGATGCTCAAAAAGCGCGGAGTCTGGGATCGCCTGCTTGCCCTCGAACCGGAACAGGACAAAGCCGACTTCCGTGAGCTGCTCCAGGGGATGCTCGACCCGCAGGACCACATCTCGCCTGCGATCCGAGCCAAGCTCGCCGAGGGCGATTTCGACATCTTCTTCCTCACTGGTATCGGCGAAGTCTTCCCGTACATCCGCTCACACAACGTGCTGAACAACTTGCAAAGCGTCGTGACGGGCAAGCCGATGCTCTTGTTTTTCCCTGGCCGCTACGAGCAGTCCGACACGTTGGGGTCGTCGCTCGTGCTGTTCGGGCGACTCAAAGACGACCAGTACTACCGAGCCAAGAACATCTTGGAACAGGAGGCTTGACTCGATGAAGCTGAACGCGATCTTCGCCAAGGATGTCCAGCGTCCAATCGAGGGCGTCATCAAGGCTGACGACACCGCGCACCTGGGCACGGAGGTCGACGAGTACGTCCTGACCAATGAGGCAGCCAAGGGCCTCGAACTCCTGCTTGAGACGTACACGAACTACACCAACGCGAACGGTGTGTGGATCTCGGGCTTCTTCGGCTCCGGTAAGTCCCACTTGCTCAAGATGCTGGCTCACCTGCTCGGCGACGTAGACGGGCAGGCGTTCCCGCGTGAGCGCCTGTCCGAGAGTTTTCGGTCCAAGGCGAAAGGAGCGTTCCTCCCGGCCTTGTTGGCCAAAGCCGACCGCATCCCCGCCAAGAGCCTGCTGTTCAACATCGATCAGAAGGCGACGCTTATCACGAAGGACCAGAGCGACGCGCTGTTGAAGGTGTTCGTCAAGGTCTTCGATGAGAGCTGCGGCTACTACGGCAACCAGGGCCACGTGGCGCGATTTGAGCGGGACCTGGACAACCGTGGCCAGTACGAGGAGTTCAAGGCTGCGTACGCGCAGATCGCGGGACGCGACTGGACGCATGGCCGCGAGGAGGGTGTGCTCGAAGAGGTCAATGTGGCCAAGGCGTACGCCGAAGTCAGCGGCCAGACCGAAGGGACGCCGACCAACATCCTGACGAAGTACCGCAGCGAGTACTCGGTGTCGATCGAGGACTTCGCCAATGAGGTCAAGGCGTGGGTCGACAAGCAGGACGAGGGCTTCCGGCTGAACTTCTTCGTGGACGAGGTCGGTCAGTTCATCGGGTCCAATACGCACCTGATGCTGAACCTCCAGACGATCGCCGAGTCGCTGAACACCAAGTGCCAGGGGCGAGCGTGGGTGTTCGTCACCTCCCAGGAGGACATGGACAAGGTCGTCGGCGACCGCACCAAGCAGCAGGGCAACGACTTCTCCAAGATTCAGGCGCGATTCAGGACTCGAGTGAAACTCACTAGCGCCGATGTTGAGGAGGTCATCCGCAAGCGTCTTCTGGAGAAGAACGAGGCAGGCGAGTCCGCCCTTGCAAAGATCTACGCCGAGCAGCACGCGAACTTCAAGACGCTATTCGACTTCGTTGACGGCGCGAAGACCTACCGTAATTACACCGACGAGGCGCACTTTGCCGGCACGTACCCATTCGTCAGCTACCAGTTCCCGCTCTTCCAGGCGGCAATAGAAGGCATCTCGGACCACAACGTGTTCGAGGGCCGCAACAGCTCGGTCGGTGAGCGCTCCATGCTCGGCGTCGTGCAGCAGGTCGCCAAGGACGTCGGCGATGTCGCGGTCGGCAGACTCGCGACCTTCGACCACATGTTCGCGGGCATCCGTGCCTCGCTGAAGTCCGCCGCGCAGCGCTCGATCGACGTCGCCGAGCGCAACCTCGACAACGAGCTTGCTGTGCGCCTGCTCAAGGCGCTGTTCCTGGTCAAGTACGTCGAGGGCTTCCACGCGACCCCGCGCAACCTGACCGTACTGGTCTACGACCAGTTCGGCCTTGACCTGCACGCCCTGTCCAAGCAGGTACAGGAGGCCCTGACGCTCCTGGAGACCCAGACATACGTGCAGCGCAACGGCAACGTCTACGTGTACCTGACCAACGAAGAACAGGTCATCGAGGAAGAGATCAAGAACGTCGACATCGACGCCTCCGAGGTCAGCGGTCGCCTGTTCAAGATGCTCACGAGCGATGTCATCCGCACCAACAAGCTGCGGTACGCCAAGAATGGCCAGGACTTCGCGTTCGGCTACAAGCTCGACGACCAGGTGTATGGACAGCAGCGCGAGCTGACAGTTCACTTCATCACCCCGGAGTACCCGTTCGGCCCCGAAGAGACCCGGATGCACAGCGCCGGCAAAGACGAGTTGCGCGTCATCCTGGAACCCGACGAGCGCGCCCTGTCCGACCTGCGGCTGCTCATCAAGACCGAGAAGTACACCAAGCGCAAGCAGACGACCTCGCTCTCGGCGATCGAGGACCAGATCCTTCGCTCCAAGGCGACACAGAACGTCGAGCGCGAGAAGGAAATCGTCGAGCGCATCCGCCGGGCCGTCGGCAAGGCAGACCTCGTAATCAACGCCGCCGACGTGACCTCCGCATCGCAGGACGCCATCGCTCGTGTGACCGACGGGTTCCAAGACCTCGTCAGCCGCACCTACACCCAGCTCAGCCTTCTCCGCGGGCTCACCTACAGCGAGCAGCAGATTGGCACGTTCGCCAACCCTGACCAGTCGGGCATGTTCGACGACCCGTCGCTGTCAATGCTCGCCACCCCAGGCGACGAGGTGTTCTCGTTCGTTCTGCAACGCGACCGGCTCGGCGAGCAGGCAACCGTCAGGACGATTGTGAATGCGTTCCAGACCAAGCCCTACGGCTGGGACCTTGCTTCGATCGAGGTCGTCATCGCATGGCTTGTCGGTACCTCGAAGCTCACGATCACCGTTGATGGGAACACTCTGAAGCGCACCGAGGTCGCGACGGTGCTGCGTAACACGCAGAAGCACTCGCATGCAGTGGTCGCCCCGCAGAAGGTCTTCGACGAGCGCAAGGTCGCGACGTTCCGCAAGTTCTGCAGCGACTTCTTCGACGAGGCGACCGCGCCGAAGGACCCTCTGGAGCTTGCTCGCCACGGCAGCGACAAGTTGCGTGGCAAGCTCGACGAGCTGAAGGCTCAGATGAACGGGTCGAAGTACCCATTCGTGGAACAGTTGACTGCACCGGTCGTGTTGCTCGAACAGGCCGTCGGCAAGCCCGACGAGTGGTACCTCACCGAGTTCGGTCTCGGTGACGAGCTGCTCGACGCCAAGGAATCCGTAACCGACCCTATCCAGTCGTTCCTTAGTGGAGGCCAGCGGGTCATCTACGACGAAGCCGTCACGCTGCTCACGGCAAACACGAACAACCTGGGCTACTTGCCGAGCGGCAGTGACTCCGATGTCAAGCGGCTACTCGGAGATCCCAATGCGTTCCGTGGCAACCGCATGACCCAGCTCAAGCAAGCAGCAGAGGTGCTCAGCAAGCAGATCGACGAAGCACTTGCGACCAACCGTGCCACGGTAATTCAGGCGATTGCAGGGCGCAAGGCCGAGGTGCTCGGCAGCGCCTACTACGCGAACGCCACCGAGGACGCACAACAGCGGGTCGTGCGCGAGATCGACCAGATCATCGCCCGCGTCGAGCGCGAGACGCAGATCGCCCTGGTCCGTGAGGTGGGCAACAGCTTCGAAGAGACGACCTACCCTGAGCTGCTCGACCAGCTCGTATCCTCCACCCACCCCACGGGTGACGACGGCCCCGCGCCAGCACCCGTCAAGCAAACCGTTTCGGTCAAGACCATCACTGTGCTGGGTGTCCACGGCGTGCTGGAGACCACCGAGGACGTCGACCGGTACCTCGACGTGCTTCGTAGCGCGTTGCTGTCCACGCTCAACGACGGAAAGCGAATCGCACTCTGATGGAAACCGCTCCGCTCAAGTCCTTCGCCACCTGGGCGCGCACGGCACTCATCCGCGAGGTGGCGGCTCGCATCACGGTCGTGCTCGCCCCTTCCTCGCCTGCGCGTGTTGAGCAGCGCAGCGCCGTCGCGGCATTGGAGAAGGCCGTCAACGCGGCCGGCGGCGGCGACAGGGGCCGCGACACCGTGGCCGACAGAGTTGCCTACACCTGGTTCAACCGGATCATCGCGCTGCGGTTCATGGATGCTAACGGCTACACCGGCATTGGAATCGTCTCACCCGAACGCGGCCGCGATGGTGGCCAGCCGGAGATCCTCGCCGAAGCCAAGCGCGGGAACATCGACATCACGGTCGTCACCAACACGCGCACCGCCGAGACCGTGACGAGCCTGCTCAACGGCACGCGCCGAAGCGACGACCCACAGGGCGAGGCGTACTCGCTGCTGCTAGCGGAGTACTGCCGTCACTGGAATCGCTCGATGCCGTTCATGTTTGAGCGCGAAGGCGACTACACCGAGCTACTCATCCCCGCGAACCTGCTCGCAGACGACTCCGTGCTAGCCCGGGCCGTCACCGTGCTCACCGAAGACGTCTGCCAAGACGTCGAGGTCATCGGTTGGCTATACCAGTTCTACATTTCCGAGCGTAAGGACGAGGTCTTCGCCGGGTTCAAGAAGAACAAGAAGGCCAGTGCCGCCGAGATCCCGGCCGCCACCCAGCTCTTCACCCCGCACTGGATCGTCCGCTACCTCGTCGAGAACTCCCTTGGGTGCCTCTGGCTGCTCAACCGGCCCAACTCGCGGCTCGCCGATCAGATGCAGTACTACATCGCCCCGGTCGACGAAGAGACCGACCACCTCAAGGTTGCCAGCCCGGAGGAATTGAAGATCATTGACCCCGCATGTGGCTCCGGTCACATGCTCACCTACGCGTTCGACCTGCTCTATGCCATATACGAGGAAGAGGGCTACGCGCCGTCTGATATCCCGGGGCTCATCCTCGCCAACAACCTCTATGGGACCGAGATCGACCCCCGTGCCGGTGCGCTTGCTGCGTTCGCGCTCACGATGAAGGCGCGCGCACGCCAACGCACGTTCTTCAACAAGCAGATCGAACCCAATATCTGTGTGCTCGAACCCATCTCGTTCACGCCGGGTGAGCTGAAAGATACCCTCGTCACCCGCGGCGGCGACCGCGCCGCCGAGGAAGCGTTCTGGAACCAGTTCCAGCACGCCGACACCTTTGGATCGCTTATCCGTCCAAGCGAGGAACTGATCGAACTGCTCAGAGAGCACCTTGACGCGCACCAGCCGGACGATGGTGACATTATCGGCAACGAACTTCGGGAACGCGCGCGCAACGTCGTTCGTCAGGTGGAGTACCTGTCGCCCCGTTACCACGTGGTCGTCGCGAACCCCCCCTACATGGGCACCGGGAACATGGACGCGCATTTGAGTGAGTTCGTCAAGGCCGAGTTCCCTCGCTCAAAGTCCGACCTCTTCGCAACTTTTATTGAACGCAACATTGACTTGTCCGTTTCAAATGGACGAGTCGCCATGATTACGATGCAGTCATGGATGTTTCTGTCGTCATTCACAAAGCTCAGGAAGTGGATCGCCGATAGTCACCAGCTTTCTTCGATGGCCCATCTGGGTACCAATGCGTTTGACAGTATCGGCGGGGAAGTTGTATCTACCACAGCGTTCGTCATCGCAGTTGACTCACGGCGCGAGCCCTTCTACGGGACCTATGTGCGGCTCATTAAGGGTACGAAAGAATCCGAGAAGGCGAACCAACTGCGCCAGGTTGCGGCGGGGGTGAACTCGAATGGCCTCTACCAAGTTAGGAACGCAGACCTCGCCGCGTTGCCTGGCGCCGTGATTGCGTATTGGATGAGTCCTGCTCTGCTCCATGCCATGACCAGTAATGCACTACTCGGCGATGTGGCAGAGCCGCGCTGCGGTATGAACACCGGGGAGAACGCGCGTTTCGTTCGGAACTGGTGGGAGGTTGACTTCCAGCGTAGCTACCTTAACGCGCCGAGTACTGAAGCAGCTCATCATTCTGGTAGGAAGTGGTTCCCTTACAACAAGGGAGGTTCATACCGTAAGTGGTATGGGAACCAGCAGTCAGTCGTCGCCTTCGATTCTCATAGCTACGAGATCTTGAGCAGGCAGGGCAATCACCTCCCGTCCCGGCAGTTCTACTTCCATCCATCGGTGTCGTGGTCAAAGATCGCTGGTTCGTCACCGTCGTTCCGATACTTCCCTGAAGGGTTTGTTTTCGATGGTGCCGGTATGTCTCTCTTCGCGGATTCGGAACGACAGAGGAGGCTCTTTCTGGGCTTCTTGAACTCTAGGGTTTCCGAGGCTGCACTTGAGGCTATTGCGCCGACTCTGAACTTCCAATCTGGCGATATCGCGCGGCTTCCACTTCCGCAGGAAGCTGATCAGCTGGATGTCGACAGCGTAGTTTCTGAACTCGTTGAGGGTTCGCGTCGAGATTGGGACGCGCAGGAGACCTCCTGGAACTTCCGGGCGAACCCATTGGTCGCTGCGTCGACTAGTCGCAAATCTGCGTTGGCGCCGGTATTCGAACACCACAGAGAGGTCGAGTTGGAGCTGGTGAATTCGCAGCGTCAACTTGAAGAACGCAATAATGAAACCTTTATTCGCGCGTTCGGGTTGGAGGGTGAGCTTGATCCCGGGGTTGAGGTTAGCGAGGTGACTCTTCGGGTGAATCCGCTATTTAGGTATGGACCGGACCGCTCGGACTACGAAGAGCTCCATTTGGCGGATTCAGTCGTTGATTTGCTTTCATATGCGGTCGGTTGCATGTTTGGACGCTACAGCATCGATGAGCCGGGACTCATCCTTGCGAATCATGGCGAAACGCTTCAAGACTACCTGGCGAAGGTGCCGAACCCGTCGCTCCTACCCGACAAGGACAACGTGATCCCGATCGTCGATGGCGATTGGTTCGGGGACGACATTGTCGTGCAGTTCCGGCAGTTCCTGCGTGTAGCGTTCGGTGAGCAGTACTTCGAGGAAAACCTGCGGTTCGTCACCGAGTCCATCGGCGTCAAGGACCTGCGCGACTACTTCGTGAAGTCCTTCTATAAGGACCACATTCAGCGGTATAAGAAGCGCCCTATCTACTGGCTGTTCTCCAGCCCCAAGGGATCGTTTAACGCCCTCATCTATATGCACCGTTACACGCCGTTCACGGCCTCGACCGTGCTGAACGAGTACCTTCGCGAGTTCAAGGCGAAGCTGGAGGCCAGCCGCCAGCACCACGAGCGTCTCTCCGCAGGGGCCGGCACGCCACGGGAGAAGGCTGCTGCGCAGAAGGAGGTCGACCGCCTGCGCAAGGTTCTGCTTGAGCTTGACGAGTACGAGCACGACGTGCTGTATCCGTTGGCGACCCAACAGGTGCAGCTCGACCTCGACGACGGCGTGAAGGCCAACTATCCGAAGCTGGGAGCGGCCTTGAGGAAGATTCCCGGTCTTGAGGCAGGCAATGACTGAGACATCCGCTGTCCGGTCCCACCTGGAGCGTCGCTTCGAGACGCACCGGGTGGTGTTCTGGCATGACCCCGAGAGCGAGTACGCCGCAGACCTCGACTCACTCGGCTTGGAGGGCGTCGAGATCGTGCGGGTCGCCAACGACGAATATGGGGTCAAGCACCGCCTGCTGCAGGGGGAGCCCGACACCAAGTTCCTCGTCTACCGCCCCGGTGCCGTGCCGACGGGGATCGGCAACTGGTTGCTCGACCTGGAGCTGGCCCACGGGGTATTCACCGCGGACCGGACCTCACTGGTGCAGCAGGAACTCGGGCTCGCCGCTGACGGCATCGGCGACGTCGTGCGGGCACATGAGAAGTTCTTCCGGGCCGTCAAACGGGTGCAGAGCCTTAAGGCGCTGCTCAATCCCGCTGACGACGCCGACAAGTTGCGCGCCAAGATGGCGGCGGTGCTGTTCGGGCAGTGCGAGCACAGTCTGCTGGAGATCACCCGTACCCTGCTCATCGAGAACGCTGCTGGTACCGACGCCAAGTATCGCGCCTTGGCCGACTACGGTCTCGACGAGTTCCATTGGCAGGGCGTCGGCAGGATCTACGGGTACACGTCGCAGAGCCCGAGCATCGACGACTTCGTGCTGTGGATGTTTCGCCAAGCCATCGCGGGGTTCAAGTCTGAACATCCTGGTGGGCTACGGAACATCCAGCTCGACTTCGGAAGCCTGCGCTACGACGTCCGCAGCCAGAAGACGATGACCACGCTCGCGAAACGCGTGGCTCGCGACCTGGACTACGCGAGCACGATCGAGAACGCAGGCTTCCAAGACCTGCTGGGCAATGACCTGTTTGAGGAAGTCGACCGCAAGATCATCAGTGATCTCGCGGGTGCCGTAGCCGACCGCACCGTTGCGGCCCGCGAGATCACTGAGGCCATCCGCAGCCGCCAGAGCAGCATCTGGATCGACGGGTACCGCAAGCTGTACGCCGCGATTGGCAGCGCCTCCAACCTGCTGACCGCGCTCAGCGGGCTCAGCCTGTCGATGCAGTCCTTCGACGAGGGCTTGGATCGGTACCGGCAAGAGTGGTTCCGCATCGACCAGCTCTACCGCCAGTTCACCCACGCGGCCCGCACCGCCGAGTTCGCCGGGCCCCTGGAGGGCCTGCGAGTACAGGTCGAGTCGTTCTACACGAACAAGTTCCTTCACACGCTGGGCGCCGCTTGGCAACAGCATGTCGATGGCGTCCACCAGTGGCGTTCCGCTGTGCTCCGGCCGCAGACCTCGTTCTTTGCTGACCATGTTCGGCCCATCACGCGGGACGGCCGGCGTAAGGCTGTCGTCATCATTTCCGACGCCTTGCGCTACGAGATTGCCGACGAGTTGGGTTCGCGTATTCGCCAGGAGGACCGTTTCGACGCGACCCTCGATGCCGTTTTGGGGGTGCTGCCGAGCTACACACAGCTCGGGATGGCTGCACTCTTGCCACACACCACGATCGGACATTCCGGCATCGGCGATCGCGTCGATGTGGACGGGCAGCCGTCCTCAGGCACTGACAACCGCAGCAAGATCCTGGCCAGCGTGCGGGGCATGGCAGTCCCCGCCGAAGACCTGCTCGGCATGACCCGCGACGAGATTCGCGAGCTGTACCGGCAGCACCAGGTGATGTACGTCTACCACAACCGCATCGACGCGACCGGCGACAAGCACGGCACCGAGCGGCAGGTTTTCGAGGCTGCCGAGAAGACGCTGGAGGAGCTTGTCGACCTGGTCAAGCGCCTCGCGGGCGCCGACGCCACCAACATCTTTGTGACCGCCGACCACGGCTTCCTCTTCCAGGACTCCGCGCTCGACGAGGCGGGCTACCTGTCCGTCGCACCGCAGGGCGACAACATCGCCGTGCAGGCACGCCGCTACGTGCTGGGAACCGGGCTGAAGACGGACCCGGCGTTCAAGACGTTCGACTCGGCGCAACTCGGGCTCGACGGCGACTACGAGGTGCAGATCCCCAAGTCGATCCACCGACTGCGACTCAAAGGCTCCGGCGCGAGGTTCGTCCACGGCGGGGCGACCCTTCAGGAGATCGTCGTGCCGGTGCTCTCCATCAATAAGAAGCGCAAGAGCGACACTCGGCTGGTCAACGTCGAAATCCTGCCTGAGTCGGACAAGATCACCACCGGCCAGTTGGTCGTCAAGCTCTTCCAGACCGAGCCGGTCAGCGAGAAGGTCCAGCCTCGCGCAGTGCGAGCCGGCCTGTACTTCGGCGAGACTCTCATCTCGAACCATGCCCCGCTGGTGTTCGACCAGAAATCGGCTGACAAGCGCGACCGGTATCAGAGCGCCGTCATGCTGCTCAGCCAAGATGCGAACGAGTACAACAACAGGGTGGTCGAGTTTCGCCTGGAAGAACTGATCCCCAATACGAACCAGTGGCGCGTCTACGGCAAGGCCATGTACATGCTCAAGCGCTCGTTCGCCTCGGACTTCGACTTCTAAAGGAAGGGTACGGCCATGAGCCAAGTGAGCGAGGTCAGCCAGGAGGCAACGCTTGGCCCGGACGCGGGAGCCGGTGCTGCTCCGGTGCAGAGTGAGCTGGACCGCAAGATCAACCGCCTCTTCCCGGGCGCCGTCGTGCGCAAGGACTTGGTCAAGGCAGTCAAGGGCAACGCCATCGTGCCGTCCTACGTACTGGAGTACCTGCTCGGGCAGTACGCGGCCTCTGACGACGAGGCCACCATCCAGGCGGGCATCGACACGGTGCGCAAGATTCTGGCCGACCACTATGTGCACCGGAACCAGTCCGAGCTGGTGAAATCCACGATCCGCGAGCGCGGGCGGCACCGGATCATCGACAAGGTCACGGCCACGCTCAACGAGAAGAACGATGTCTACGAGGCCGAGTTCGCGAACCTTGGCATCAAGGGCGTGCTCGTCGAGCCCGCCACGATCAAGGCGCATCCGAAGCTGCTCGTCGGAGGAGTCTGGTGCATCTGCGACATCGAGTACTTCCACAGTGCCGACCCGCGGGTCGTGCCGTGGATTCTCGGGTCGATCAAGCCCATCCAGCTGTCGAACTTCGACGTAGAGGGCTACCTGGTGGCTCGGCGCGAGTTCACCACCGACGAGTGGATCGACCTGCTCGTGCAATCCATCGGGTTCAATCCCGAGTTGTTCGGGAGGAGGGCCAAGCTCATCCAGCTCGTGCGGCTCATCCCGTTCGTCGAGCGTAACTACAACCTCGTCGAGCTTGGCCCCAAGGGCACCGGCAAGTCCCATATCTTCTCAGAGTTCTCGCCCCACGGCATGCTCATCTCCGGTGGTGAGGTCACCGTGCCGAAGCTGTTCGTCAACAACGCCAACGGGCGCCTCGGCCTGGTCGGCTACTGGGATGTTGTCGCGTTCGATGAGTTCGCCGGCAAGAAGAAGCGCACCGACAGGGCGCTCGTCGACATTATGAAGAACTACATGGCGAACAAGTCGTTCTCCCGCGGGGTTGAGACGCTCGGTGCTGAGGCGTCGATGGTATTCGTCGGCAACACCTCGCATACCGTGCCGTACATGCTCAAGCACTCCGACCTGTTCGACGAGCTGCCTGAGAGCTACCACGACTCCGCCTACCTCGACCGGCTGCACCACTACATCCCTGGGTGGGAGGTCGACACCATCCGCGGGGAGATGTTCTCGGACGGCTACGGGTTCGTCGTCGACTACATCGCCGAAGTGCTCAAGTCGATGCGCTCCCAGGACTACTCGGACCGCTACCAGCAGCACTTCTCGCTCTCGTCGGACATTTCGACGCGTGACCGAGACGGGATCCACAAGACGTTCTCGGGGCTGATGAAGATCCTCTACCCGCACGGGGAGGCAGCGCCTGAAGAGATCGAGGAGCTCCTGCGGTTCGCGATCGAGGGGCGCAAGCGCGTCAAGGACCAGATCCTGCGGATCGACTCGACGATGGCCGACGTCAAGTTCGGGTACCTGGACAGTAGCGGAGCTTGGCACGCGGTCTCGACCCTGGAGGAGGACGAATACCCGGCTTACTACCACCGCGAGCGCCGCGAGCGTTCCGAGGCTGCTGATAGCGCGATCGAGCCGCCGGCGGGCGCGGCGGAGCCCACCGTCCAGGATGGGACTCCGGCTGAGCACGCGCAGGTGGTGGCGCCGCTGTTCGAGGGGCACCGTGAGTTCCAGGAGAATCAGCGCGGCGTCTCGTTCGACACGCTGCTCGCCCCTTACCTGCGCGGAGCCGGGCAAATTACGATCACAGACCCCTACATTCGCCAGTTCCACCAGGCCCGCAACCTCATGGAACTCATCGAGGGGATCGCAGCCGTCAAAGACGCCGCCGACGAGGTCAACGTCAAACTCATCACCTCAGAGAGCAACGGCGGCGAGAGCAAGGTCCGCAAGCAACTGGAGCTGCTGCTCAAGGTCAAGCAGGGCGCAGCAGCCGGCGGCATCAACCTCGACGTCTCGTTCACCAACACGATTCACGACCGCTCGATAGTCACCGACACTGGCTGGAAAATCCTGCTTGGCCGCGGCCTCGACATCTTCCAGTACGTCACTGGTGATGCATTCGACCTCGCTACCAGGCTCCAGGAGTACCGCCAGGTCAAGGCATTCGGCGTGACCTACATCCGCGAGGGCAAGTAATCCAGGTGAAGCTGCGATTGGCGACCTGGGGATCCTAGAGGTCCGTCGCCGTCGGCCTAGCATCCCCGATCAAGCGCTTGAGGACGAAGAACTTGGCACGCGGGGGGCGGGCAGACCCGGGCCGATATCGTGGACTATCTGTGGACGAGTGTACCTACGCGCGGTCGGCGCGGGGGCCGTGACCTGCACACAAGCACGACGTAGAAGGGACCTCCGGAGCTGGCAGCATCAATGGCGGCCTGAGTCGCCTTCTCGCCGCGCCTCGAGGTGGCCCTGCTGGACCTGAGCCTGTCCCGAGCCCTGCGCACCTCGCATGCACCGGCGGGGCTCCGGAAGCTCGCGAAACCGGGCGAAGAAAGCAAAGTCACCCCGTCGAGTGGGATGTGGCGGCTGGTTCGGGAGATCGTGCCCGCTCATCTGCAGACCTAACCAAACCAGCGCCGCTCCTGGTCAGCCGACTGGCTCCAACTTGCCCGGCCAACCGGTGATTGCCCCGGTGTCACGCAGCCGGTACGTGTCCGCCATGAGCTTGGCCCGCGCCGCCGAATTACCCCCCGACCAGCCGAAGAACGAGATGGCTGCGGCGACGGCCTGCTCGACGCTGAGGCCGCGCGGCCGGTCTTCGACGAGGCCGAGCAAGGCGCGTTGACGCTCGACCGGTGCGACGTGCTCGACCGGCCGCCGGGTGAGGCCGGGCAGCGGCCAGCGGGCGTATGTGCAGGGCCGGTCGGGAATATCAAGGAAGTCGCCGGTCTCGGCTATACGGCCTTCGTCTCGCAGCCGGTCCGCCGCCAAATTCACGGACGACTTCATCCTGGCCGGCCGGGGCTCGTATAGCAGTTCGCCCACGTGTCGCAGGAGTACCTCCCGGTGGATCGGCCCCTCGGTCTCGACGACCCGGTACACGGCGTCGACGAGTGGGGGCTTCGGAATCCCGCCGTGTGAGCCGGCGTTCGGGTCGAGGTCGGTGACGTCGGCGGGCTGGTACGGGGCCGCCCAGTCGCCGTGGTCCGGAACGGAGCGGGAGGTGCGGTATGGCACGGAAAACCTGTTTCCTCTCGGTGTTGTCTGAAGTCGGGGGCAGTCTCTACCCCTAATGCCAGGAGTCAAGCATGCGCGGCTCGCTATTAGTGACTCAAAAACGAATCAATGCGGATTCACTGTGCGCCTATTCATCAGGTTCCTCCTCTCCCATGTACGGCGCTAGTCCTCAGTACCAGTCGCCCGACCCGTTGGCGTGCCAGGCGTCAGTCACGCCGTTATAGAAGGCATCGAGCAGCCCGACGGGAATGGCCAGTCCATCACCGTGCTCCTTCCGGGAGACGTCGTACTCCCGGAGGACTACGGAGCGTTCGCCGTCACCCTCGCGGATCGTGGAAACGTGAATCTCCATGCCATCAGCCATATAGACGCGAGGATGGTACTCAATTCGCCCTCGCTGCTTTCTTTGCCAGACCACGTCCCCGATAACTTCCAGGAAGTCATGGAGCTCCATGATGTGGATGGTTATCCCTTCGCCGTACCCCTTCAGGGACGGGTTGTACACCCGGAAATCGATGAAGCGTTCGTAGTCGGCATCACGGATCGTTGAGACCCGGATCTCCTTCTCGGTATCCTTGTCGCGAATGCAGGCGTGGACATCCCGCTCCTCGTCGTCCTTCCAGTCCTCTTCGCAGTCTTCATTTGACATCGCTGCGCCCCTCCTGATTGGTAGTCATATATGTGACAGTCCTGGCAGAGATGCGCGTGCTGTCCGTGTGCAGGTCAACTATGCGCAGCCGTAACTTGGCTCACCTGCCCACCGGAAGGTCGACCAGCGCTCGAACTGGATGGCGTACCTGCCTAGTACTCGCCGCCATCCCGCAGCTCCTGGGTGCCCTGGTTCACCTGTCTTCCTTGGCAATGGTCGAGGTCGGCGTCAGCTTGGCCTTGGCAGCGGGCCTAGTGTCGTTGCCTCCGCAGGCGGTGAGCGAAGCAGCAGTTATCAGTTCCAGTGGAGCCAGTCCGGCGCGGTAAGGCATGGTCCCCCCACGCGCTTGCGTGATACACATGGTCACTGTTGTGGGGGTGATGTGGAGCTTGCGTGTCCGAGTTGTGATATGACAGCCACGTCTGCAACCCTTACATGCAGGAAAGTCACCACAAGGAAGCGTCCCGAGCCCCTAGCGCCCGCCGGCTCGGCCGGGAGGCCTTAGCGGCCTTCTCGCCCGTAGCTTCGCAAGCTACGCCTAGCCGCCAGGAACCAACGCCGAGTCACGTTACTCCATGATCTTGGGATACCGCGTAGAGCCAGACGATGCGCTTGGCCTCATCGACGCGATATCAGGTGCGACCACCCAACGTAACTTCCTACTGCCGGCCACAGGGCGTCTCATGGCGCTCGCATTGGCTACTTCGCTACCAAGGCTGCCGCCAGCGCTAGGGCCTCTCGAGGTCGGCCGAAGGTCCTCCAACCTCGCTCCAATGCGGTGTTCTCCTTCGCTGGATCCAGCTCTGAAGCTGGCATCCGCCAGTAGCCTGCGGCTGTTTCAGCGTCGCATCTGGGAGGGGTCCCGTCGGCCAGGGGTCCGGGCCATCTCTGTGGCGGCCGAAGCTGTTCGCCAGTGGTCACGTCTCGTGGACCACCTGTGGACAGATCTCAGCCGATTGGGTACCCGCGGAGCCCTCACCAGCAGCGTTGCCTGGTAGCCAAGGGCCCTCCGGAGCCGTGTGCGCAGGTTCGAATCCTGCCGGGGGCACTCGCCGGTCAGCCAGCAAGAATTAGGCTCTGACCAGGGCGGCTGCCGACTTGAGGGAGCGGGAGTCAGTCTTACTGGCTCCCGCTCTTTCTCGTTCTCTCACTGGCCGCGCACCATCTGCGATACACGCGACACACCTCCGACACATTCACGTGTGGACGCCACGCGGCGGCGGAAGGATGCGGATACGCCCACGCCTAAGACGCTATTTCAGTTGGCGTGATCTTGCGGCAGTCTAGGGTGATGGCTGCTGCGCTTGTCGAGCGGATGGCGCCGGAAGAGCTGTGGACGTTGTTCCAGCGGGTGGTGCCGCCGGCTCCGGTCCGCCCGCAGGGTGGAGGGCACCGGCGGCGAGGGGACCGCGAGGTGCTGGCTGCCATCATCTTCGTGGCCACCTCAGGCTGCACCTGGAACCAACTGCCGCCAGGCTTCGGGCTGTCGGGGGTGACGGCCTTCCGCCGGTTCACCGAGTGGACGGAGGCCCGGGTGTGGGCCAAGCTTCACCGCCTGGTCCTGGATGAACTCGGTGCCCGCGGCGACCTGGA
>NZ_JAKQYH010000049.1:0-23757 GCF_022343545.1 Streptomyces arenae | reverse complement strand
ACTTCTGGCTGCCAGTGAACGTACGCGCTCTTGTATCTGCGGTCCTTCCAGGCGGCGAGGAGGACGCGCGACGACTGGTGACATGGCTGGCGGGCGTGCATGACATAGGGAAGGCCACTCCGGCGTTCGCGTGCCAGGTGGATGAGCTGGCCGACCGGATGCGCGTCGCGGGTCTGGAGATGCCGTACCGGGCCGAGATGGGGCGGGACCGGCGGATGGCGCCGCATGGTCTGGCCGGCCAGTTGCTGTTGCAGGAGTGGCTGGAGGAGCGGTGTGGCTGGCCGGGGCGGGCCACCGCCCAGTTCGCTGTGGTTGTTGGCGGGCACCATGGAGCGCCACCGGACCACGGGCAGGTCGGTGACCTGGATGCGCACCCGGCGTTGCTGCGTGCGTCTGGTGCGAGTCGGCAGATGTGGCGACGGGTGCAGGAGGAGCTGCTGGAGGCGTGCGCGGATGAGTTTGATGTGCGTGAGCGGTTGGGGGCATGGCAGCGGGTGAAGCTGCCGCAGACGGTGCAGGTGCTGCTGTCGGCGCTGGTGATCGTCGCGGACTGGATCGCGAGCAACGCCGACCTCTTCCCCTATGCGGGGCAGGGGCGGCCGCTGTCGGAAGCTGACCGGGTTGCGGCTGCCTGGGCGGGATTGAATCTGCCCGAGCCGTGGCGGCCGCAGAGGTTTGAGGGCAGTGCGGGAGAGCTGTTCGCGGCCCGCTTTGCCCTTCCGGCCGGTGCAGAGCTGCGGCCGGTACAGAAGGAAGCGGCGCGCTTGGCGCGGGAGATACCTGAGCCGGGGCTGCTGATCATCGAGGCGCCGATGGGGGAAGGCAAGACGGAGGCCGCGCTGGCGGCGACGGAGGTGCTGGCTGCGCGCAGCGGGGCGGGCGGGGTGTTCTTCGCGCTGCCGACGATGGCCACCAGCAACCGGATGTTCCCGCGCCCGCTGGCATGGCTGGACCGGCTTCCCACGCAGGAGGGCGAGAGTAGGTCGGTGCTGCTGGCGCACCCGAAGGCGGCGTTGAACGAGGATTTCGTCGGCTTGAAGGCGGCTTCGTGGCAGCGGATCGCGGCGGTGGATCCGGACGGCGTCAACCCCGCGTGCGCGGGGAGCAGCTCGCCCAAGGCCTGCTGGCCCTGTTCCTCGCGGGACCAACCCTGCGTGCGCGGGGAGCAGATGGCCAGGCCCTGACGGTCGAACGACGTTGAGGGACCATCCCCGCGTGCGCGGGGAGCAGCTCGACGAGGCTGAAACGGACCGGCTGTACGCGGGACCATCCCCGGCGTGCGCGGGGAGCAGCTGTTCGAGATGGAGATCGACAAGGTCAAGGTGGGACTATCCCCGCGTGCGCGGGGAGCAGTGGCTGGCGGCCTGGCTGTACGACATCTTGGCGGGATCATCCCCGCGTGCGTGGGGAGCAGGTCGACAAAGCATTCCGGAAAGTGGTCGTTCCGGGACCATCCCCGCGTGCGCAGTCCTTGGGCGTGATGCCCGTGACCGGGATGTAGGGACCATCCGCGCGTGCGCGGGGAGCAGGGCAGCTGTGAGGGTATCGCCTTCACAACCGAGAGAGCATCCGCGCGTGCGCGGGGAGCGGTGCCCGGGCCATGAGAACAGTTCGGACTCGGCGGGACCATCCCCGCGTGCGCGGGGGCCCCTATGCCTTTGGTCAAGGGAAACGGGGGGTGCCTCGAGGTTGGGGGCCGGGCAGCATGGCGGGGTGGCTGATCTGCTGTGGGACGACGTGAGTGCCTTCTTCGATCCGGACTCGATGGGGTCGCTGCCGGACGTGCGTGTCCCGGATGTCTCGGTGGAGGGCTGGCAGGCGGTCCTCGATCTTGTGGCGGAGAAGGGCTGGAGGTGCCAGTACTCGGAGGGAGAGACGGTGCTTCCGGTGCCCCGGGCAGAGGTTGTGCTGTCCCGCCCGGTGGATGCCGAGTGTCCGAACCTGCGGGTCTGGCCGACTGATGATGTGTTGGCGATCTTCCGCTTCCTTGACGACGAGGTCGTCGACTTCGATGTCGATCTGCGGGAGTTGCAGGGGCAGGAACGACTCGATGCGTTGTGCGGCTTTCTCCGGGAGATCGGGCGGCGGTTGGGCAGACCGGTGCTGATGGACGGAGAGGGTGCCTATGGCCATCCGATCCTCGGCTTCGATATCGAGACTGATCGAGTCGTCCTCCTCATGGAGCCGTAGGTCAGGCGGCTGAGCCCGGTTGCTGAGGTTCGTAGAAGGTGCCCTCGCGGAGCATCGCGAAGAGGACGTCGGCCCGGCGTCTGGCGAGGCAGAGCAGGGCTTGGGTGTGGTGTTTGCCCTGGGCGATCTTTTTGTCGTAGTAGGCCCGGGAGATCGGGTCGGCCAGGGCGGCTAACACGGAGAGGAAGAAGGCCCGTTTAAGCTGCTTGTTTCCTCTCCTGGAGGGCTGTTCGCCGCGGATCGAGGACCCGGAACTGTGGGTCGCCGGGGCGAGGTCGGCGTAGGCGGCGAGGTGGCCTGCGGTTGGGAAGGTGTTGCCGTCGCCGACCTCGATCAGGATGCGGGCACCGGTCCTGACGCCGACCCCTGGCATCCACGTCAGGACCTTCGAAAGAAGGTGGTTCGCCAGCAGTTCCTCGATCCGCCCGGCCAGCAGCGTGCGCTGGTTAAGCACGGCTGTCAGCGAGGCGGCCAGGCTCGGGACGATCAGCGTGGCCGCCTCGGTCCCCGGAACGGTGACGGTCTGCTCGTCCAGGGCGGTGAAGATCTCCTCGACAAGCCGCTCGGCCATCCTCGGCGCCTTCGGCCGCAGCAGGGTGACCAGCCGCCGACGGCCGGCCTTGCGGATCTGGGCTGGAGATCCGAACCGTTCCAGCAGTGTGAGGACGGCCGGGTGCTGCAACCGCGGTCCCAGCACTCGTTCCAGCGAAGGGTGGATCTGGGTCAGCAGGCCGTGCAGCCGGTTGGCGACCCTGGTTGCCTCGCCTGCCAGGTCGTCGTCGAAGCCCACGATCATCTCCAGCTCGGAGATCGTCTCGTCCTCGTTGTCGATCGCCCGTAGCGTGTGGGGCATGGCGCGAGCGGCGTCGGCGATGATGAATGCGTCCCTCGCGTCGGTCTTGGCTTCGCCGGGGTAGAGGTCGGCGATCCGGCGCATCGTCAGCCCGGGCAGGTAGGCCACCGGGCAGCCCAGATTCCTCGCGACCGCCAGCGGCAGGGCACCGATCGAGGCCGGCTGATCGACCACGACCAGCACTGTTCGGTGCTTGGCCCGTAGTTTCGCGAACAGTTCGCGGAGCTTGGGTTCAGTGTTGGGCAGGCGCTTGTCGAACGTCTTCTTCCCGGCCGGGGTGACGGCGGTGGCGTGGTGTTCGCCCTTGCCGACGTCCAGGAGACGTCGATGTCGCCGGTGTCCATCACGTGCAGGCCCCTCCAACACGCTTTCGTCCGGCCTAGCCAGGGCATCGAGCTGCCATATCCACGCTACGGAGAGCTCTTCCGGTCTGGGTGAAGCCGGTGCTCAAGCCCCTCATTAGCGGTCCGTCGATGCCTCCGGACCCGGTAACACCACCCCCCGGATCATGAACAACAGGAGGGGGAAGCCACGCCGGACCCAAAGGCCGGAGGCCCCGTTGCGGAGCCGCGAAGACGGTAACGGGGGGCAGCCGAAGGCGAACGACGAACTCGCCCTCGAACTGGGACCATCGCCGCGTGCGCGGGGAGCAGGTCACGTGCTCGTCAGGTTGACGGCTGGCAGGGACCATCCCCGCGTGCTCCGGGAGCAGTGGTCCAGCTTCCCGGGCTCCCAGCCTGGGGTGGGACCATCCCCGGGTGTGCGGGGAGCAGGCGCCGAGGAAGTCCATCATCTCGGTGGGGTGGGGACCATCCCCGCGTGCGCGGGGAGCAGCAGAGGGAACGTGTCCGCGAGGTGACGACCGCGGGACCATCCCCGCGGGCGCGGGGAGCAGGCGATCTTCAGGCTGCCCAGCATCTCGGTGATGGGACCATCCCCGCGTGCGCGGGGAGCAAACGCGGACCCGGCGGCCGCACACGTTCGCCGTGGGACCATCCCCGCGTATGCGGGGAGCAGTCGGGGGGTGACCAGGCTGATCACGCCGTGGGGACCATCCCCGCGTGCGCGGGGAGCAGAGCCTTCTGGCCCTCACTCCGGTAGCGGGCCTGGGATCATCCCCGCGTGCGCGGGGTGCAGGGGACGTTGTCGTACAGCGACCGAACGATGGGGGGTCTTCCCCGCGTGCGCGGGGAGAAACGGACACCTGGCGGCGTCAAACCCTGGCGGTGGGGGCCATCCCCGGGTGCGCGGGGAGCAGCACGGCCACGCCGCCCACGTCGCCCGTCGCGAGGGACCATCCCCACGTGCGCGGGGAGCAGATGGTCTGGCCGTTGGGCTGCTTGACGGCCATGGGACCATCCCCGCGCGGGGAGCAGAGGACGAGCGCGCGGGCGGCATCGTACGGATCGGGACCATCCCTGCTTGCGCGGGGAGCAGTGGATGACCAGCCACCTGTCCCTAGAGGGCCTGGGACCATCCCCATGGGCGCGGGGAGCAGGCCCGCCCCTGCGCCTGGAAGACCCGGGGCGCGGGACCATCCCCGCGTGCGCGGGGAGCAGGCGGCCACCTCTTCTATCCACACCGGACACCGGGGACCATCCCCCGCGTGCGAGGGGAGCAGACGTTCGCCGCCACCTTGGATTGCGTGACCGCGGGACCATCCCCGCGTGCGCGGGGAGCAGGTTCGCGGGGGCAGGTCGAAGACGACGGTGGTGGGTCCATCCCCCCTGTGCGCGGGGAGCGGCCGGCCGAGGCATGCGGGAAGTGCCGGGGCCCAGGACCATCCCTGCGGGGGCGGGGAGCACAGTGAACCTTCAGCGCACGAGGATCAGTCCGCAACTGTAGGCGCGCGCGTGGCCGATGCCCTGAGTGAGGGCGGTGACGAGCGCCTTCGGGTCGGTCACGGTGAGGGTGCCTTTGATCTCGGCACGAGCGATGCGCAGACCCTTGTGCGGTGCCGGACTGGAGACTCGCGGGAGCATGCGCAGAGCAAGCCGTTCTGTGTCCGCGTCAGCGCCGATGCGGGTGACACCGTTGGGGGCGACCGCGGGTTCTCCGGATGGTTGGAGACGGTGCGAGAACCACGTCCGCACGTGCTCAGGGCGGGTGTGGGGGACACGGGCGCCGCGGGTCTTCGGCGGTGAGCCGGGCGCGGGTGGAAGGCTGCGGACCGGATTGACGACCGTACGGAAGTCGACACGGTCACCGATGCGGAAAGTGCGGTCGATGGTGAGGGTCTGTGGCGCCTCGACCAGGGCACCTCGGGGCACACCGCTCCAGTCGGCAGGGACCGACGACTGGACCACCAGGTTGAGCCGTGCCTGCCGGAGATCGAGAGTCCAGGTCGACAGGGTGCCCATTTGGGAGCGGGCGTCAGGACTGCCGTCCTCCACCCAGCCCAGAAAGCCGCTCATGACGGTCCGGTGCATGTCCTGTGCGTCGATGAGTGATTTGGCGGCGAAAGGATGCCGGGCGTCCAGAGTCAGCAGACTCTGCGTGGCGACGAACCTGGCGGCACGACCCGGGTCTGAGGGCGTATGTGACGTGGCGGCTGTCGTGTTCACAGGATGATGTCCCATCCGCGGGCGTGTGAGGCGATGGTGATGCGGTGACGGGTCTCCCAGCGGAGGCTGTGAACGCCTCCGTCCGCACCGAACTGCACAGGCTGGTCCGGCAGGGGACCGATGCCGGGTAGCGGGTGCGGACTTTCGATCCAGGCCCATGGACGTACGTCTGTCACCGGAGCCGGCGGCTCATCGTCGTAGCAGGGATCCTTGGGGAGCAGGGCGTGCGTCTCGAACGCTTCCCTGATGGTGCCTGGAACGACTCCGAGGGCGACGTCACCCGAGGGCGGACATGCTTTACGACCGAGCCAGAGTAGATGTTTGGGGTGCTCCAAGGCATGAGCGATCCGCTCCAGGAGTACTGCATCGGGATACTCCAGGCCGACGAGGAAGGCGGCGTCGGCGAGATACCAGCGTTCTGTGATCAGAGCGTGGCGGCGGACCTCTGCGGAGATGAGGGCTCCCGACGTCGGGTCGGCGGTGACGTATTTCGGTGAGCCGTACCAGGCTTCCAGCTCCCCGCGGCCGAACGGGGCGGGCTCTGCATCCTGCAGCGCCTCGGCCTCCGTGGCTTTCTCGGCACGCTGGTGGTCGGTGAGGAGGTCTCGCGGGCGCAGGGGGTAAGTGCCTCCGCCGACCGTGTGATAGTCGCGAAGCGGTGTGCCGGGCCGGTCGGCGCGGACCCCGAAGAGGACCTCGGCGAGTTCCCCGAGGGGCTCCTCCCGGGCGAGGCCGAGAGCTGCGGCACACAAGCCGATCACGCCGGACTTCGTGGGACGGGTGTGTGTGTCGCGGCGCGCGAACCGGCCGGTGAGGCCCCAGGATTGCAGGGGACCGGCCAGCCGGATGAGCAGAACGTGTGGGTCGTTCACGGAGTGAGGTCCTCGGTTCGCTCCACCAGGGTCAGTGACTGCGGCAATCCGAGCTCCCCTAGGAGCGTGTCGATTTCGGGGTCGTATGTGAGGACCCGCGCGGTGCGCAGGTCCTCGCGTCGGCGGCTGACGAAGGTGTGGTGGCGCAGCAGCCTGCGAACGGCTGCGGGTCCTGCTGGTCCTTCTCCGCCGGCCGACACAGGGCCTTCGTCCACCGGCCGCTGGAAGGCGGACGCGTAGTTGTAGGGGCGTTCTCCCTCGAATGCGAGAACGAGTGCGGGCAGTGTCCCGGTGGATGCTGTGGAGTTTTTCTTCGCCTCCGGGAACGCCAACACGAAGGCGTTCACGAACTCCTTCTCGGCCTCGGACGCGGCCGTCTCGGCTTCCTGCTCAGCCATTCCGGCCGCCCGCAGATTGGTGCGCAGTTGCGTGCGGTCGAGGACGGCGTGCCGGTAGAAGGTACCGGAGATCAGCGACTGGTAGCCGGTCATGCCGGCGCCCGCGTCGTCGGCGGCGTCGAGGAAGCTGAGGGCGTTGCGTTTGCGATCCAGCTTCGCATCGTCGGCCGCCGCGTAGAAGTCCTCGATCTGTTCGGCTTCATGCACGGTGAAGGCATGTCCGGTCTGGACGGCACCGTCGACGTTCGGTGAGTCGGGGATCTCCGCGAGAAAACGGCCGTAGAGAGCGATGTCCACGGCGTCGCGGGGAGCGAGGGCGAGCAGAACGGCGTCGCGCGTAGCTTTGGGCAGCGGTGGCAGGGGGACGGACACGACAGCTTCCGCTGCGGACGTTCCCTCCGTCTCTTCCGCCTCTGGCGAGGATGCGGCTTTCTTCCTTGCTCCCCGACGGGCCTTCTTCGCCTCCTCCGCGCTGGCCTGAGCTTCGAGGTACGCGTCCCGCCACTCTTCGACCTCTGCAGCCTGAACTGCGATGTGATGCGCGATCCTTACTGCGGCATCGGACGGCGCGAAGATGAGCACCTTCGTCAGGTTGGCCACGGTCTTCTTCTTGGGGTCGCCGAATTTGAGTCCGCTCGCCTCCAAGACTGCATGGGCAGTGACCAGGGCCTTTTCCTTCTCCCAGCCGTGGGCGGACTCGAGTTCGCGTCCGGTCAGGATCGCCCACTCCCGGGTGCGCAGGCCCATGCTCCGTCCCTTGAGCGCACCGCGGCCCGCGTTGGCACGGTTGCGGGCGTGGACCCGCTCGGCACGTCGTCGGGCCTGGCTGGTGATCATGTGGCGTTCCACGCCTCCGAAGACAAGGGTCTTGGGCTGCGCGTTTTCGTCGCGCACCGGGAGGACCGCCGCGAGGGTTTCGATGAGGTGCAGGGAGAGGAACTGGCTCCGAGGTGCCTCGATCACGAGGTGGTGTCCTTCCGCGTCGTCGGTTCGTTCTGTGTTTGCCGGCTTCGCGCCGGCGGAGTGTGGAATTCGACCGACCACCCGTAGGCGATGCGCGCCTTGCGGTCGTTCCAGTTGATGAGGTCCTCGGTCAGTCGGGTCCAGGACGGCGGCGGCTGTTCGCAGGCGCGTAGGCGGGTGACCGCGTGCTGGAGGTGGCGCCAGGGGATGCGTCGACTGGCGACGATACGGTTCAGGAGGCGCTGGGCTCCGGGGTTGTCGGGCCCGCGTCCGGTCCCGTCTCCGATGCGGCGGGCTGCGGCGCCAAGGCTGCCGTGGCCGTATGAGGCCGTGGAGTGTCCTTGGTGGTAGATGGCGAACAGGAAGGCCACCCGCTCGAACAGATCGCGGTGGTCGGCGCCTCCGTACCAGCCCGCGCGGATGTGGGCGTTGGTGCCGCCTCTGGCCCGGCGCAGTTCGGCGAGGATCCCGTACTCGCGGTTGCGGACGAGAGTGGTGAGCCAGGCGGTGAGGGCCGTGCTGTCGTGCGGGACCTGAGGGCGCTCTTGGTCTGTTCCGGCGGACAGGCTGTGCTCAGTCACGCGCGATCTCCCCTCGCAGTTCGGCCGGGGCCCAGTCGTCGGACATGTCGTCGTCGAAGCGCCGCACGGCCCGGGCACGCGCGCGGTGGTTGCGGTCGTTCGGGGGCAGGGTGTCGAGGCGCTGGAGCATTTGGGTGCGAGCTGTCGTCATCAAGCCCAGTGCGTAGGCGACGAGGGGCTCCGACACGGGGTCGTCGTCCTCCGGTCCCCTGTCGACCACCTCGTCCAGCAGTTCGTGGAAGGGGTCCTCCGCAGCGGGCCAGAAAGCCCACCGGGCATCGAGCCGTGCCACCTGGCCGGCCTCGTCCGAGCCTCGCATGGCTGGGAAGGCCGTTTCCGCGGCCAGGATGGCCGCGTTCTTCAAGCTCCTTGCGATGTATTCGGCGATGTCGGAGCCCCGACGGGAGGCTCGGTAGAGGTGGGCAGCCATGCCTGGGGCGTAGGGGTAGGCGCCGTGTGTCCAGGTGACGGGCAGGGTCTTGTTGGCCAGCAGGCCCACTGCCCACAACTGGTATGGGGCTCCTGTCCCCGTCCGCTCGTAGGGCAGGGAACGGAGCCGCGCGTACAGCCCGGTTCGGTCGTCCCTGACGGCGCTGTAGAGAGCGTGGGCTTCCTGCCACAGCGCCCTGCTGGGCGACGGCCACAACGGCTTTCTTAGACCGTTTGTCGTCTTGCTGAACACGGCGTCCTGGAGGTGCCGGTCCGGGTCGAGTTCGAGGATCTCGCCGGCGCCGATCAGGACCTTGTCGACGACGATCTGCCCTCGGGTACCGCGGTCCGCGCGTAAAAGCACGGACCGCCCCAGGGCGCTGTGAAGGTCCGCGGAACTTCGCGGCACTCTGGGCTTCGCCTTCTCGGTGAACGTGCGGCGTTCAATGTCGCCGGTGGTCCAGGACGTGTTGAGCGAACCCCCTGGGCCGTCCGGCGGGTAGAGGTTCAGGCGCAGTGTCTCGCCGAGCGTCTGTCCCAGGGCGACGACGCGGATCCTTCCCGTGAGCCGGCCCGCGGCGAGATTGGTCACTTTGGCGCCGAGCCGCTTCCCGGACATGCGGGCTCGCCCATAGGGGCCGTACACGTGTTGCGTGAGCGTGGCACGGAAGGCGTCCGCCGCCGGGAGCGGGTTGTCAAGCTCAAGGTGGTGATGGTCGAAATGCTGGTTGTAGTCGCCTGCGTGTTCGATGACCAGCTGGGCCGTTCCCGTGCCACTCTCGGCGAGATCCGCCGCCAGCCGAGAGTTCTGCACCAGGGGCGCCGTGGGATGGAACAGGTCCCAGCAGTCGTCCGGTTGGCGGGCCAGCCATGCGGCCGCCGACGCAAGGTCCTGCTTGCCGACCACCCAGGCTCGCCATTCCTCGTCCGAAGACGGACAGGTTCCTGAGGCGAAGCAGATAGCCAGCAGGTGCTCGATCACGGCGACGTTCTCACCCGGTGACGCGCAGTCCAGGGCCGCTAGTTCATCGGCCCCGGCAAGGAGCGCGCGCAGCGAGTAGTGGGCGGGCGCGCCGTCGACGCTTATGGCGGGTATGCAGGGCTTACGACGCGGGTCCCAGCTGAGACGCTGCTCGGCGGGCCTGGGCGGGGGAGCTTCGGACAATTCCTGGCTACCCTCTCTCGGTCGTGGACAGTGGACACGGCGCCGAATCCGTCGAACGACGCAAAAGCCGGCGACGGTGATCGTCGGGGGCCGTTCTGCGGATCGGTATCCCCTTCTCGGCAGGGGACGGGACAACCCCCGCATACGCGGGGAACAAGTCAGACGGGACCCTTGAGGCCGTCGACGGGCCACTCCCGCTGTCTGCGGGACCACTCCTTTGGTTTTGCGCTCGACTCTCCTTCATGAAGGGCACCTGGCTGACGACCTGGAGCCGGACGGATCGGGCACTTACAGTGGGAGATTGCCGAAGGATCGGCAGTCCCGGAGACAACCGTGGAGCGGTTCCCGTCCCGTGCGCGCGGAACGGGAACCGCTCATGGCCGGGGCAGGCCGTTCTTGGCGCATGTCTCGCGCCAAGAACGGCCGTCTACCAGAGGTGATCGACGATGTCGCCGACCACTGCGGCAGCCACGATGAGAACGAGTTCCCACCCATGGCGCTCCAGCCATGCGCGCGCAGCTCTGCCCGTGAACACCCTCCGTATCGGTGCCTCCAGCCCTGCGGGTGCAGAGCGGGGGCGCCGATACGGCCGATGGCAGAGGCCCGCACGGCTGCCTTTGTATCCCAAGACAGGTGTTTTGCGGGCGAGTTTGAGCAAGTAGATCTTGAACGGCCGTGGGGCGGCACTCTTGAAGCTGTCGAGTTGGGCCGAGCAGCGGTATGACGCTTGAACCATCGCGGACTGTGGCCTGGGGACCGGGCGTGCCCCCTGCCGCACGAGGCATCGGGGCGCATCCCGCTCACCGCGGGCGACGGCGCACCAGGATGGTGAGAGTGGTGCGCGCATCCTTGCGGCGTTCCGACGTGGGGGCCAGGACGGAGACAAGGGCGACGACGAGCAGGACGCCCGTGTAGAGCAGGCCGACACACCCGCTAAGGGCTGCGGCATAGTGAAGAAGTTGGGAAATCTCGGACACGGGCCATCCTTCTGTCTCGGGAGCCGGACTCGGCTGGGGCGGTGATGGCTCTACAGTCGCGAGAGGGCGGGACGACGGACAGTTACGCCTTCTTGTGCGAGACGATTTCCGCAGCTCAGGCGGCACATTTTTGACGACGCCGACTGGACTTTCCGCCGTTGCGTACCGAGAGGGGAGCGGTGACCGAGACGAAGCGAACCGCGCGCAGAGAGTTGGCCGCCATGCTGACGCGCCTGTGGGAGGCGGCGGGGCAGCCACAAGCTCAGGAGCTCGAGCTTCCTCCGTCTACGCTGCGCGATTGGCGAAAGGGAGAAACAGCCCCCGAGGCACCGGGCCACTTCTGGTCTGTGGTGAGGAAGCTGCAGCAGGCCGCCAGTCACCCGGTCCACACAGATGCCGAGTGGGAGGCCGCCCTGCGGGCCGCGCAGCAGGAAGGGACCAGCACTCGGCACCGGCAGATCGCCTCGGTAAGGGAGAGGGACCCGCACCACCGCTTCGTCCGTCCCCACGGGCCTGCCGTTGAAGCCGCAGGGAACAACGTTCGTGGGCGGGAGGACGAACGCAGGGTCATGAACGCGTTCGTCGCGGATCCCCGTTCCACGGCGCCGTCATATCTGTGCTGGCACGCCGACACTCCCGTGGGCAAGACCGTCCTGCTCGCCGACTACGTGCAGCGGCCGCCGCACCGCACCGACATCTTGAACTTCTTCGTCTCCGCGGCGCACGGCACCGACACACGCACTGCATTCGAAGAGCAAATGAGCGATCAGATTGGAGCATTCCTCCGTTCACCCCAGCAGCGCACGTCTCGCGGCGTCCAGCAGTGGAAGCGTCTCTTTGCCGCTGCTGCCGAGAAGAGCATGCGGCACGGGCGCACACTGTTGCTGGTGGTCGACGGTCTCGACGACGACGTGGCCTGGTCGGGACTGGCTGCCGCCAGCGCGGCGCCCACGGCCGGAGTCGGAGGCACGCCAAACGTCGTCCACGGAAGCATCGCTGCGCTCCTCCCCGCTGCTCCACCTCCCGGTATGCGCGTCATCGTCTCCTTCAGGCGCGGCGTGCGCCCTCCCGACGACCTCCCCGTCCGGCATCCACTGCGTCAACGCACACACCTGCGCGCTCTCGCACCTGTCGAAGGAGTACCGCAGGTCCGGCTGCCGCCGCCGGACCCTGCCGCTCTGGGTGAAACGGTCGCGGGACTGCTCGCCGCGGCGGGTGGCGGCCTGCGTACGGCGGACCTGGCGGAGCTGGCCGGGCTCCCGGCCGACCGGCTCGACCGCCTGGTGCAGGGGCCGGCGGGGCGCTCCCTCATCCTCGACGATCCGGTGACCCAGACCTACGCACTGGCTGCACCCGGTCTCATCCAGACAATAGGTGAAGGCGTGGGAGCCGAGGCAATCACACGGCACACCCGCGCGCTGCTCGCCTGGTCGCACAGGTGGCGTACGGCGGGCTGGCCCCCGGAAACGCCCCCGTACCCCCTGACACATCAGCTCCGGCTGCTGACCGGCGCCGCAGAACGTGCCGCATACGTTCTCGACATGCCCCGGCTGCGCCGACTCGCCTCCACGGCCGGCCCGGAAACGGCTTTCGCACAACTGGACGCATTCGAGGGAGAGATCAGCCCTTCTGACACCAGCCCCGACAGCTTGGCGGTGCTCGTTCCGCTCCTCGCGGCGCGCACTCTTCTGCGCCGCGAGTCGTGCGAGGTGCCTCCCGGTGCTCCCGCCCTCCTCGTCCGGCTGGGCGAAGTGGACCGCGCTCGCGGCCTGGCCCGTTCCGCACCGACGATGGCCGCAAGGGCCGTGCACCTGGCGGACATGGCGGTGGAGATGTCCTACGCAGAGCGGGAAGGAGCGGACGCAGTCGCGCTCGAGGCAGCCCAGTGGCTCACCCGGACCGACCAGGGCTCTCCCGGCACGTATCAAGACACCGAGACCTACACGCGGCTCCTTGAAGCCGCCCGCACACTCGTATCACTGAACGATCTGGGCGCTGCCCGAATACTGCTACGCGCCGTGATCCGCGACAAGGCGGCCGGGACGGACGCACTGACGGAGGCAGCCGGCCTGCTGGTCACGGCCAACGACGCGGATGGGGTGACAGCGTTGCGTGAACGGGCCGAGAACCTGAGCGAGGGCGGCACACGCGACCGTGCGGCCGCGGTGGACCTCTGGGGAGCACTGGCACGGGCGATGCCTTCACTCAGCGGCGACGCCGGTGATCGCATTATGACCATCTGTGAGGAGCTCGATCCCTCGGGCGGACTGGACGCAGTCGACGTACTGGCCCGTGCCGCATCTGCGCTTGCCAGACTGCCCACCAGGCGGCACCGCATGGCTCAGGAAAAGACAAGGGCCGCACTGGCGCGAATGACCGAAGCGCTGGCCGACCCTAATGCGCTGTCCGACGACGATCTAGCACACCTCGGTCGCGAACTGGCCGGAACGCTGGCACGTCTCGCTCAGGCGGTCGACGACACCATGCCTCCCACGAGGAACGCCCTCAAGGACATCGGCCGCCTGCTGGAGGCCTTACCAGAGACACTGCGCGTTGGTGTACTCGGCGATGCCATTGCTGAACGGGCCCTGTTCCTCACCGAAGCCGGCGAGGAACGCAGAGTACAAGAGGTCAATGCTGCCTCGACCGCCGCCACGGAAGAGAAGAACGCGATCCGGAGAAAAAAGGACGCAAAGCGGAAAGCGCTGGCGGTATCGCGACAGAAGGATACAAAGACACGATCGGAACCGGGAGGCATGCGGAGCCAGGCTCGGTCGGCACCAGTATTCCGGCGCGCACCCAGGCATCGGATATCCACAGGTCTGCGTCCGCTCGGCGACGGGCCGCGGCCTGATCACGTACTTCTGCTCCACGAGGCGGACGATCAACTAGATGCTGGCAATCTGCTGCGCAGCCGGGAGCTGCTGGAGACTGCTCTGCGACGCTCTCCCGTTGCGTCGTCGCATCCGACCGTGCCAGAAGACTGGACAGCACACCTGTCTCAAGCTCTTGGTCTTGCAGGCGAATTCAGCACGGCCGAAGCACTCGTCGCATACCTGCCAGGTGCACCGGACCGTGCACTTCACCTGGCAACGCTCTCCCTCGGCTGCTCTCTCGGCGGCCACAACGAGGCGGGAGGCCGATACGCCCATGAGGCAGCGCGTCTGACGGCCGGCAACACCGATCCCGGCCTAACGAACGTCGTAGCCCAAGCGCTCGCCCATGCCGGAGACGCATCTGCGGCTTCGGCCACCGCAACGGGACGTACCGTCACGGAGAAGCGGCAGGCGTTAACAGCCGTCGCGGCCGGGCTCACCCGTCACAGCCCCGAAGAAGCGGCACGTATCGCCGAACCCCTCACAGAAGGCCTGATACGACGGATCGATTCGGGAAGCCCCCTACGAACCCTCCCGGAACTTGCAGCTCTCCTGCTCGCCTACCCCGATATCCGGCAACCCGACCCGCGGCTGCAGGAAGCGCTCTGGCACGCCTCACTTCGCCTGTCCGACACACCCCCACCGTGGGACTCCTCGTCAATGATCGTCCTCACCCTGCTGAAGCGGCTTGGTTGCCTTCCCGAGGAAAACAGCGATGTCGTCGCAGGCATGACCGACAGATGGCGGCACTCGCTCCAACCAGGGGAGGAGCCCTGCGCCGAACTCGCCCTGCTATCCGCCATGGACGGTAACTCCACCGCCCTTCGGCGCCATGCCGAGGCGGCACGAACACCAGACGGGCGAGCAATGGCGCTCTACGCGGCCGCCGCATACCTCGCGGGCGCCCCCGTGACCCTTGCCACGGACAGCCGAGCCGGCGACAGGCTCGTCCGGACCTACCTGGCGCTCGCCCGGACAACCGGCGGCGGCAGCAGCCCCCCTGCCAAGGCAACGGCCCGGCGCCTCGTGCGCAGCCTACTGAGAACCGACGCGTGGACCCACACGATCCCGCTGCTCCCTCAACTCGCTCCCGGTGCCTTGCAGCACCTGAGCTTGATAGCAAGAGCCCCCGGCCGACGCGCGGACGGACTCGGCACCGGAGGCAACACATCCCGGCCTGAAAAAGGCCGGTAACAATAGTGCTCGTCCTTCGCCCGCATCTCCAGCATGTGGTGGGAAGAGGCCTCTGCACCCCGCACCCGCGGGGATGGTCCCTGCATCACCGTGCCGCCCCGCCATGCGGTGGCCTGTCCCCGCGCATGCGGGGATGGTCCCAAGGGCATCCTGCACCGCCTGTTCCATGCGGGCCGGTGCACAGCGACCGTCCGGACCGCCTTCCACGTCGACGTGCACGCCGCGGACTCGGCGGCGGTGGTCGGCGGTGCAGCGGACCATGTGGTCGCGAGGACAGTGGCGACGGCGGCCGCCGTGGTGAGCAGACGTCGGGAGTGCATACGCCCTCAACTCCCGCTCCCAGCAGGTCCGTCACGGCCGAACACTCAAGATCACCCGCCAGGGTTGGCCGGGCAGCTTGTCGGCCCGGCCCGCGCGCGGCCCCGCCGTCGCGCGAGCAGGACACCGGACCGCCCGATCCCCCCAACGCACCCCTGCGCCCGTTCTCTTCTGGCCCTTCCTTCCTCCTGCCGTGACGATCGCGGGGTGCTCTGTGGGGGATGTCAGCTGCCGCCCCGACGTGAAACCATGCGGTGACCTGCGCGGGCGTGGCGGGAGCGCTCGGGCCCGCGCAACCTCTAGCGCAACTCTCACCGCAACACCCTGGCGCAACCCTGCGCGCAACTCTCAGCGCAACACCCCACCCCGGCGGCCGCGCGGCGCCCGCGTCGCGCGGAACGACCACCGGCCGGCGCCCTCCCCTCGCCCGCCGACCTCCCTGCCTTGCCCGCCCACCACCTTCATCAGGTCCAGGGGCGCGGGGGTCGGCGTAGAGGGGATGTCAGCACCCCGACCACTCCCAAAACCGGGCGGTGACCAGCGCAGTCGCCCAAGGCCCGTTCACGCCCGGGCGTGAGAATGCGCGCCAGATCGTGCACCAGATAGCGCGCCAGATCCTGCACGAGACCGCGCGCCCGGCCGGAGCTCCGGACGGGTCTGCCGACTGCCCGGCGCGCGTGTTACTCCAGGACTCCGAGTTCGGTGTCCGGCTGGCAGTGGGTACAGGCCGGGACATCGTGGCGCAGCGCATCCAGAGCCTGCTCACGGGTCACCGGCCGGCACCGGCCGCTCTTCGCCGCCGCCCAGCAGTCACCGCGGTGCAACCAGTCGATGTTGCGCCGGTTCAGTCCGTACTGGACCACCCAGTCGGGACGCTGCCGGTCCCGCTCAGCGGCATGCCGGAGCGCTGCCGCCTTCCGCTCTTCCACGGCGATCCACCGGTCGATCTCCGCGAGCGACCGCTCCGCCTGCTGCTGCACGACACGGCGCGCGAAGCACAGCAGGTCGAGACGCGACGGACTATTTTCGCTCACATGTTCGAGTCTAATCCGGTGACCTGCGGTAATCACGCCGCGCCATCTGCTGTCCTCTGACAGAAGATCTTGACCGACTGCCACGCGAGTTTGGCCGATCCCGCGGCCGTGCTGCACGCCTCGTTAGGCTCGGCTTCCATGGCTGGCAAAGATGTCGCGCACAAGCGCCGCTTTCTCGTATTGCACGACTACGGCATGGGTGGCTCGTGGTGGTGGGTCCGTGCGCGGTCGGCGCGAGAGGTGCGCGAAGTGTTCGCCTGGATCGAGGTGGTCGCCGACCCGGAGACCGTGGCCCGGCTCGAGACGGAGGAGCTAAAGGAAGCCGACATCGACGCGCTCCGGATGCCTGCGGGCCTGGACGAGCTGCGGGCCGAGCGCGACGCGCAGCGCGGGCGGGAGGGCTTCGGTGTACTCGCGGACAGGGACGTCGTGTACCTGCGTCGCCGCTGGGACGAGGAGGGCGATGAACCGGTCGACTACCTGATGGAGGTGGGCTCCGACGGGCGTCGGCTCCGCCAGGTGGAACTGCCGGAGAGCGGGGCTGCTCTGCGCAGCGGTCCCGACGACTGGCCGCTCAATCCGCCAGTGGTGGACCTCTTCGACCCGGCGCTAGTGGGTCAGGAGATCAGCCGGAGCGACTTCGAGGAGCAGTGGGCACAGGCCCGTCCAGCAGACTCCGGCCACTAGAAACCTCTCCGACCGGTCAAACTCGCTTGGCAATCGGTCAAGATCACCTGCCAGAGGACATCTGCTGTCCCGTCTCACCGAAGTTCGACGAGTCTCAGTGAAGTTTGATCGATGGCAGTTTGTCTCAGCGGAGTTTGACTACCAGGGTTCGTGGCGGCGACGCCGCGAGGGCGTCGGGGGTTTCGTAGAGTCGCCTGGCTGGGCGAAGGGGTGGAGGACCATGCGCATTGCCATTGACGGGACACACATCGGAAGCCAGGCGGACCTGCACCGGTTTCTTGCCGAGCCTTTGGACTTCGGTCCGTACTACGGGCACAACCTGAACGCCCTATGGGACCGCCTGAGCAGGGATGTCGAGCGCCCGGTCGAGATCGTCTGGGAGAACGCCGAAGCCAGTCGTGGCCGCATGGGTGACGAAGCGTTCGAGGCGATCGCATCCGTTCTGGTCAGAGCTGCCAAGGAAGACGAGTCGAACGCGCCGGACGAGAGACTGACCGTGCGTTTCACCTGATGCGCAGTCCAGCGGGGACCGGTCAAACTTTGCTGCGACGCCGTCAAGGTTCGTTGAGACGGGTCATCTGCTGGACGCACTCACCCAGGAACCGGGCGCGCTCTGCGGTCAGCCGCGCGAGGCGCCGGGCATCCTCAATAGAGATCCCCAGAGCTCTCGCGACCTCCGGCACCCTGGCCCCCGCCCGCAGCGCCTGGCGAACTCCGCCCCACCGGGCCTTGGTGCCGATCTCGGCACTCAGCGCGAGCATCGCCAGGGCATCACCGACCGCGTCGGCCTGCCCATGCGAGTGCTCCAGGCGCCGCGCATGCCCAATCAGCTTCTCCGCCATCCAGGACAGCGGGACGTCGCGGGGCACCTGCGCACAGGTCCGGATGCTGCGCGCCAGCCATTGCTCATGCCGGTCGGCCACGGCTTCACGCTACGCGCCCGGCCCGGGGCGTCAGCCCCACCGTCACCGATCCGGAGACCTGCGGTAATCCCGCCGCGTCATCCGCGTGGCCTCCCACCACTACCAGCCGCACGGCGCCCGGCCAGGGCGCGAGTAGAGGCCCAACCAGTACGCGCGGCGCCCGTCGGCGGTGTCGTAGTGCGCGGTCACGACACCCCGATAGAAACGCCCCCTCACATACAGGTTGACCCGCACGACGTCGTGAGGGCCGTACGAGCGGACCGCGGCGGGCGGCGTCCGGAGGGGGTGCCGTCTCGGCGTCTCTGGATTCGCTCACGCGTTCGACTTTACCGGGCGTGACCAGTCCCGCACTAGATTGATCACGCTTGCCGCCGAGACGGCTGGTCAAAAAGGGGACGGCGTGACGCACGGCAGCAGCAGCGGGTCAGAACAGGCGCGGCCCGGCGGTACTGCTCTGGTCATACCGCCCGTGCCGGCCTACGCCCCGAGCCCGGAGACCGCGGCCGGGACGGCGTTCCTCGCGCGGCTGCGGGCCCCTCGCCTGTCGGCGGCCCTGGGTATCTGGCGGGCGGGGCACCAGCCGCGCCCCGAGCAGGAATCGGAGCGGGCGCCCGGGCGCCGGCTGGTCGGCGGAGCGCTGCTGTCCGCGCTGTGCGCATGGATCGTGTGGTCGCTGCTGTACGGCGGCTACCTGGGGCTGTGGTGGCTGGTCCCGCTGGACCTGATCGCCCCGGACGACTGGGTGCACGGACGGTCCGGCCCGGTGCTGCTGAAGTTCACGTACTACGGCTACTACGCGGTGGTCATCGCCGTCCTGGCGCTCATGGCCGGGCGGGCGGGCCGGTGGGCAGAGGTCTGGCGCCGGTACCTCGCCCCTCACCTGCGCCCCGAAGCTGCGCTGCCCGCCCCTCACGCTGCCGTGGGTGAGGACCCGGCCGGCTGGCCCCAGCTGCGGGCCGCCGGGGCGGTCGCGGCGGCCGACCGGCTCACCGGGGACGCACGGTCCGGGGCGATGAGGGACGTCGACCACGCCCGCATCACCCAGGCCTGAACGGCGGTACGGGCCGGACGGCATCCGCTGGACGCCTTCACGCGGGCTGTACTCGAGGATGGGGCCGCCGCGTGCGGGCATCCGTCCGGGGCGCGGGACCTTCCCGCCCGGACCGCCTGGCACGACCTGGTGACGCACCAGGTGCGGATCGGGGCGGCGGCCGACACCCCGAGGAACCCGTGGGCGTACCGGTCGGCGGGCATCGCCGTGGGTCCGGGCACGGTGGGCACGTCGGTGGTCGCGGTCGGCCCGGCCGGAACCGGTGCGGTGGTGCGGCCGATCGCCGATTCCCTGTGCTTGCAGGCGTTGGCCGGGCGGGCGGCCGTGGTCGTCGTGGGCAAGGCCGGCACCGACCTCGGACCGGACGGGCAGTACGACGTCGTGCTCCGCCCTGGGAATCCGGGATCGCTGTACGGGCTCGATCTCTACGGCGGTCTGGCCGACCCGGATGAGGCGGCCGACGTCCTCGCGGAGGCCCTGGTCGGTGACCTGACGGACGGGCAGGGCGGCGCGGGCCGGGTGCTGGGGCTGCTGCTGGGTCCGTTCCACGCCGTTCACGGACGGCTTCCGGTCCTAGCCGAGCTGCGCCAACTGCTGGACGCGGCGCCCGAGCGCTCCAGGACCTGCGTCTGGCCCTGGAGCGTTCGGGCGACACGGCGATGCTGCGGGAACTGGACGCGTGGCAGCGCCAGTGCCACGCTCCGGCCGGGCCCGGGGCGCTACTCGCCGACCGCATCGCCCTGCTGGACCGCCCCCAGTTCGCCACAGCGTTCGGGCCGAGCAACGTGTTCTCCATGGCGGCCCTGACCCATCCTGTGCGGGTGTACGTCGAACTGCCGGCGCGCGGGCACGCCGAGGCGGGCCGGATCCTCGCACGGCTGGTACAGGCGCAGTTCCTCGCACACGTCGCCCGCCGCGGCGACCGCTCGCTGCTCGCCTGCCTGGTAGTGGACAACGCGGCCGCAACGGTGACCACGCGCGCGGTACGCGCCATGCAGCGACTCCGGTCCGTCAACGCCGCGGCCGTCCTCGCCCTGCGCACCCTGGACGACATCCCGCCCGCGCTGCGCGGGCCGCTGCTCGGCACGGCCGGCTGCCGCATCACCCTGGCCGGACTCGCGCCCCGCGACGGGCAGCACTTCGCCGACACCTGGGGCACCGCCTGGACCGAATCCCGTGATGTCACCGACCGGCAGATCATCGCCGAGACCCCCGGCGGCCGCGCCTTGCACCTGGTCCGCCAGGCCATCACCGGGAAGGCACGGACCGCACGGGCCGTGACGGTCCGACAGGTGGAACGCGACCGCTGGTCCGCCTCCGACCTCGCCCACACCCTGCCCGCGGCCACGCCGTGCTCTCCCTGACCGACGTCACCGACGACCGCACACCGCCGCTCCTGGTCGACCTCCATCACTAGCCGCGCAACCCTCGACCGCCGACCAGACCGAGGCCCGGACCACACGGTCCGGGCCTCGGTCATGCGCGGCCACGGCAGGGTTGCGCGGCTAGGAACGGCCCCGGATACAGGCCCGCCCGCCGCCGGTCGCAGCCGAAGTGCCCACAGCCCGGAGGCATTCGACGCGCTAGCAACCAACCGTAAAGAGCCCGCGGCCGACCGACACATTCCGCGTGCTGCGCCCCATAACCAAGGTAGAAAGCCGCTCACGGTCGGGCGGTAAGTGCTTGCGCCCAAGACGGGGTGACCACACGGCTTGCGCGCCTTGGGAGCGCCTTCGTCATCATGCGGCCCCGCTCAACCGTTGATTTCACAGAACCTTCTGGCACCACGCGACGTATGCACCAACAAGGGGCGAAAGAACCCTGACCCGAAGTGGAGTCCCCCGTGTCCTTCTCTGCACTGATCCGCAGCCTGCCCAGCGTCGCCACTGGTGTTGCCGCCGCCGTCTCCGCCGTCGTCCGGATGCCTGTCGGAGTCACCTGGGTGCTCATTGGTGCCGGCGCGGTCATGGCGGCCATCGCCCTTCTCCTACCCGGCGGCATCCCCGCACTGAAGGACTCCCAGAACAAGGCCCGCGCGACGGAGCTGGCATTCGCCATGGCGTCCAACAACCCGGACGCAGGGAACGTTGCGATCGGACTCCTGACCGCAGCGTGCAGCACGGCCGGAACGCCCGCAAGACCCGGCATACCGCCGGACCGCGAGGATCAGCCGCTGCCAGATACGGCACCCGCACCGGAGACACCGGAGCGACCATCTGACACCCCGGCCGGTACTCCACCCTGACGGCTTGGGCACGGCGGCCGATCTGCCGATGTGGTTGGGCCCATGGTCAGGCCGACCATGACCCCAACCATGACAGCGGCGTCTCAGGCGGTGGTCTGGCAGAGTCAGGCGGGTACGGCCTCGCGCAGCAGCTGCGCGGTGCGGTCGCAGAGTTTCGCCAACTGCTCGCGGTAGGGATAGATGTGGCCGGCCCCGGCAACCGTCCGCAAGGCCTTGAGCGCCTCCGCCCACTCGACGACGTCCTCGGGCAGCTTGTACGGCTGCCCGCTCATCCGGACCGCCGGGCGTGGCGGTGCAGGGACGGTGACGGTGACGGTCTCGGTGCGGGTCGTTGTTCCACATGCCGACGATGCCGTTGGGATCATCCCCGCGGGCGTGGGGAGCAGCCGAGCTTGGAGACGTTGGAGGACCTCGTCGGGACCATCCCCGCGGGCGCGGGGAGCAGCGGAAGGACCTGCGGGGCCTGAGCCGAGCCGGGGGACCATCCCCGCGGGCACAGGGAGCAGACGGCGCTCGGCCAGTTGAGCTCGCCGACCCAGGGACCATCCCCGCGGGCGCGGGGAGCAGCCCGCTGACTGGCCGCCTGCCGTGCGAGACGCGGGACCATCCCCGCGGGCGCGGGGAGCAGGGCAGTGCCCAGTACCGGACTCTGCCCGGCAAGGGACCATCCCCGCGGGCGCGGGGAGCAGTGGATGCCCCAGTCGTCGCGTTGGGTGTAGGCGGGACCATCCCCGCGGGCCCGGGGAGCAGGGCCAGCTTGGCGCGCTCCGCCTCGGCGGCGCGGGACCATCCCCGCGGGCGCGGGGAGCAGGGCCAGCTTGGCGCGCTCCGCCTCGGCGGCGCGGGACCATCCCCGCGGGCGCGGGGAGCAGAAGGCATCCGCCGACTACATCAACAACTTCACGGGACCATCCCCGCGGGCGCGGGGAGCAGTTCGAGGCGCTTGCCTGTGGTGCCTGAGACGAGGGACCATTCCCGCGGGCGCGGGGAGCAGGTGATCCCCCAGCGGTTCGTCCGCCGACGAGCGGGACCATCCCCGCGGGCGCGGGGAGCAGACCTACAGCTCACCCCTGAGCAGCAGGCTCGCGGGACCATCCCCGCGGGCGCGGGGAGCAGGACGCGATGAAGCACAGCACGCCGCTCTGGCAGGGACCATCCCCGCGGGCGCGGGGAGCAGCCGTTGATCGTGGAGAACGTCGACGACATCGTGGGACCATCCCCGCGGGCGCGGGGAGCAGAGCAAGAAGTCCGGCCTGCGCCACGCGATGACGGGACCATCCCCGCGGGCGCGGGGAGCAGACTCGGTGACCTTCGGGTTTATGGCGGCGGGGTGCGGCAATTGGGCACTTTCACAGAATCCGGCATCTATCGCTATTGGTGCTATTCATCCGCTGCCGAAGCGGTGGCGTTTGGCTGCTTTGCTCCAGCCCGGGCGGGGCGAGGTCTCTGGGGCTGGGGTGGCGGCACGGTTGTTTGGTCGGCGGATGAGAGTGAGGCCTTCATGGTCGAGGGGGTGCCAGGCATGCTCGTGGGTGCGGAATGTGAAGCCTTGCTCATTGTTGGCAGTGTGGGCGAGTAGAGCGCGGCCTTGTCCGGAGTACTGGCAGACCTCATGCCATAGGGCGTCACGAACACGGGCGGAGGGGTCGCCGATGAAGACGCCGGGTGAGATTTCGAGCAGCCAGCGAGTGAGGAAGCCTCGTAGGCCGGCGGGGCAGTTGGTGAGCACGATGACCGTCACCAGCGGCTCTCCGGGTCGTAGTTGACACCTGCGGCCATCTGCCGACCCTGGTCGGACTGGAGGGTGACCTCGTCGGTGTCATCGAATGCAGCAGGTGCGGCGCTGTTGGGCAGGAGCAGGCGGTTGATGTCGGCGACGACGCGATCCAGCAGCCGCAGTTCGTGGATGCGGTCGCGCAGCGCGCGGCGGGTGCGTGCGCCCCGGCCAGCCACACCGCTCCTCCAGCCACTCCTGCAACAGCAACTGGCCGGCCAGACCATGCGGCGCCATCCGCCGGTCCCGCCCCATCTCGGCCCGGTACGGCATCTCCAGACCCGCGACGCGCATCCGGTCGGCCAGCTCATCCACCTGGCACGCGAACGCCGGAGTGGCCTTCCCTATGTCATGCACGCCCGCCAGCCATGTCACCAGTCGTCGCGCGTCCTCCTCGCCGCCTGGAAGGACCGCAGATACAAGAGCGCGTACGTTCACTGGCAGCCAGAAGTCCCACAGCAGCCCGGCCACGGCCGCACTGTCTTCCATGTGCCGCCACAGCGGCAGCCAGCCGTCGCTGTCACGATCATGCTTCGCCCACACCAGCCGAGCTGGGCCGCTCAACCGAACGCGCAGCCCGATCTGCTCTCCCCCTCACGTGCCATGCCAGATGACTACACGCAAAACCCATAGTCGGGCCGCTTTTCCAGGGAAACCGGCTCG
>NZ_JAKQYH010000092.1:0-26029 GCF_022343545.1 Streptomyces arenae | reverse complement strand
GCCGGCCGCGAGCTGGGCGTACGTGTGCCCGCAGCGCAGATGAGCCAGCGCGAGCAGAGCCTGTCGGTCCGCGGTCAGGCGGCGCCAGCGCGTGCCGCGCTCACGCCGCCGGGCTCTCAGTAGGCCGGACAAGTAGCGCAGGGTCGAGGTGGACAGATCGATCCCCGATGGGTAGACAAGCACGTGAAGCTCCGGGCGGACAGGTTGATCTTGGTCGACAACCCATCTACCAGGAGCTTCACCTTTTCCTCAACGCCGTCCTCAACCAACCGACGTGCTACGCAACCAGGTTGGAAAGGCCTCAGTTCCAACCAGGTGGGCCACGACTGACGGTAAGGTTGGCTGGCGGACTCGCCTTGAGATCGGGGGCTCATCGTTGATATCTGCAGGTTTATTCACTGGCCTGTCTAGTCTGAGCGGTAACCTGCTGACGCTTTATAAGCTCAAACAGGATGGAAGTTTCCACGATCAGCAGGAAATCCTGCATGAACTTCGCGAGCTAGAGGCTGGAAACGCGCACCAACGAGGGTTGCAGCAGGAGACGCAGGCTGCCCGAAACCGGATCCACGAAGCCGCTATAGGCAACGCATACGAAGTGGAGCGGGATTGGCGGCAGGCCCATATCGGGATTCAAGTAAAGGCCATCCAGGACAGGATGGACCGTCAGCTTGAAGAATCTCCTTTTTCTTATACGAGCGACGAATTTTACAGCCTGGTACATGAGGCCACTCGAGGTGGTCAAGTTCCGGCCCTGCTTGTTGCTCCCTTCTTTCGCGACAACCTTAGCGGTCAAGAGAATGCTGACGGTCCACATTCTTTTCGTGTCGCCGTAAGAAGAAAGTGGCTGCAGTCGTCCTGGTCGAGTGATCTTGTCTCGTTGGATGGGGCTTTAAGTCGCCCACTCACTAATACAGACGTAGATATCTTTCAGATCCAAAGAGCCTTGCGCGACCTTCCCGTTGTTCTCGTCTATGGTGAAGTGCAATCTAGTACAAGAGTTTGGCCCGCTCTCTGCGCCTGGAATATTGTCGACTCGCCGGAGTTGCGTTCTGTTCAGGTGAACTTCCCCCCGCTCTCGCTACCTGACGCGAGCCCTCAAACGCCTGCTACCTCTGCTAGTCTTCTTAGTTTCGAGGACGAACTAGGCGGGTCAACCGCCATCACTGCCGGCCTTATTGCCGAATGGTTTCATCTGGTTAAATACGGCAGAATGCCGCGACTCCACACGTTGATCCCTGCAAGCTTGGCATCTGAGCGCAGAGTGATTGCAGCGGGCCTAGCGGCATCATTTGAGGTAGCATTGGAGAGAAGCCGAATTGACCCTGTGTCTGCGCGCGTTGGTCAAGCTTCGGTGTATTTTGATGTGGGGCTACGAACTCATGCGATTGCTGCAGCATCTCAGGCGCTGACTCTGGCAGAGTCCGAGGCGAGCGGCACATCCACAGATTCAGTTCGGCGACTAACCGCCATATTCGACTCACTGGGATTACCCGGAGAAGCTGCGCGTGCCAGATTGGCGCTGGAATCCGTAGCCCGCAGGGCGATTCTTCGAAACTTCGGATGGGGGAACCGATGAAGAAGCAGCGAGTCATCGCAGCAATCGACTTTGGGACGCACGGTACGGGGTTCGCGTGGACGACCATTGACGAACGTCATAAAGATGCGAAACGTCGGCAGGTTTGGTTTCGGACACGGTGGCCAAATCATCCTACGCCGTACCCGAAAAACCTAAGCGCACTTCTGCTGTCGCGAGATGGTGAGTTGATTGCGTGGGGTTATGAGGCTCGACGGAGATGGGCTGCACTGTCCGCAAGAGGCGAAACGAAGGACTATGAGTTTCACCTCGGATTCAAAATGTCACTATCTACAGACGAGAAGTCCGATGCGGAAGAGATTGCAGGTGGGCGTCTTGACTATGAGAAGTCAAAGGCGCTGGTGACGATCTTTCTCGATAAGATGCGCATCACTGCAATGGAGGAAATCTCAAAGAGTGGGTATTCAAGTGACGAGGTGCGCTGGTGTCTCACCGTCCCTGCGATTTGGGACGACTATCAAAAGCAGCTGATGTGGGAAGCGGCTGTAGCCGCAGGATTACCTGACGACGAGAAGCGTCTTCAACTGGTGATAGAGCCCGAGGCAGCCGCTTACCATGCGCGGGTCTCGGGCGTTAGAACCGTGAATGCCAGTGGTCGGCGCCCTTCTTTGATGACGAAGGGCTCTCGATTTCTTGTGGCTGACTGTGGCGGTGGAACGGTGGACATCACCGCTTACAAGACCGACGAGCGGAACCGTCTTGAAGAGATCGGTCGTGAATGTGGGGGAAAGTTTGGCTCCGAATATGTGAATCAAGCCTTCCTCGAACAGATCCTCGCCAAGCGTTTGGGTACATATGAGGCAGTGGACCGAGCATTCGCGCAGTCTCCGGCTTCCGTAATGGATCTGGTTGATTTCTGGGAGAAGACCAAGGTTAGTATCACGAAGCTGGACGAGGATGACATCTATCTGCCGATTCCCGCAGCTCTGGATCGACTACTCGACGAGGATTCCCGGGAAGCGCTGAGCAAGAGCCAGGGCGGGATCACTGAGTTTCTGGTCATCAAGGCGGACGAGGCCAGAGAAGTCTTCGAAGCAGTGATACCTGGAATCCTGTCCCTTGTAGACAAGCAGTTGGGTGAAATGCGGACGCAGCGGAGGAATGCGTCGGGGAAAGAGCTAGTCATTCTGGTCGGGGGCTTTGGAAACTCTCCATACCTTCAAGAGAGGTTGCAGGAGCATCTTGACGGACGGGCCGATGTTTTGGTGCCCCCAGACCCTCAGGTTGCTGTCCTACTTGGAGCCGTTCATTACACGTACGACCCGCAAACCAAGTCGCGACGCTCCAAGTACACATATGGATGTTCTTCAGCGGAAGTTTTCCGGGACGGAGTTGATCCGGTGGAGTTTCTGCTCACACTTCCAAATGGAGAGCGCCGCTGCAACAATCGTTTTGCGAAGTATGTTCACGCTGGACAGAGCGTTCCGGTGGATGAGTTGGTCACGCAGACCTTTTCTCCGCTATATGAGGATCAGGATGCTGTCACATTCCGAATCTATAGTTCGATCGCCAAGAATCCCTTCTACGTGACCGATTCGGGTTGTAATCAGATCGGCAAGCTCAAAGTTGATCTTTCTGAGGCTATGAAGCTTCCGCTCGCCGAAAGATCTGTCAGGTTGTCATTGGTTTTTGGTGAGGTGCAGATAAAAGCGATGGCGATTGTCGAGAAGACTGGAGAAGTCGCCACGGTTAGTCTTGACTTCACTCCCATGATTTGAAGTCTGAATGCCCCAGGAGGAAGTCCATGCGAAGTTCTGAGTCATTTAGCGCCAATCCTGATGCAATCTTGGATATGATTTTGCATCGCCTAACCGAGCTAGACTCGCGTGTGTCTGAACTGAGTGAAAAGCTGAACGATGTACTCGTTCAGATGGCGTACTCCAGGGATGATTTGACCGGAGCGAGCGACGAGGTGCATCGTGCTCTAGCAGACGAGATCGGCGCATTCGTTGGACAGAAAGTGTTGGCTCTCTCTTACATGGGCACGAGACGTTCGAAGGATGAAAGCTATTCAAAAAAGCGTGTTGCTCAACTCATGAGTAGACTGTGTTCGTGCTACATGGCCCCATCAGGAGTTGATCTAAATCGTGCTCGCAGAATATTGAGAGCTCGTAAGGGGGATGAAACTTGGCAGGCTGCTGGCCAGGCGGCTCTTCAAGCGAAGCGGATTCTTGACTCTGCGAGAGTCCGCGGGGTCGAGTTTATTTGGGACTATGATTGCGATCCTGGAATGCCGATCAATGAGAGTAGGCAGCAGGCTTGGTCTAACTGCGACCCATCCTCTGACGTAAGCTTCGTTGTCGTCCCTGGCTATGTGGCGGACGGTGAATGCTATCGCCTACAGGAAGTATTCACTGACGATGTGCGAAGTCAGTAGTTGGAAATGTGGGGTCGGTGGAGGGGGAGCGGGCGTTGCGGCTTAACCGGTGGAGGGAGGGGCTAAGCCCGTTGAGTTGATTGGCCCCACCGCGAATGATCTTTTCTCTCGTCAGACGGCTGATTGCTGTGCGCGCGGCACGGGCGTCGGCCGGGCTGGAGCGGGGCGGAGACTGGAGCGCAGGCCCGGCCGGTGGCCGGGTTGCGCGCGGCGAGCAGGGCGAGCCGCCTTGATCATGTGAAGAAAGTCTGAGCCACCGGAGTCCTCGCTACATGTCGTCCTCGCTACAGCCTGAACGACAACTCCAACTCATCGCCCGGCAGGTGGAATTCTTCCAGTGCCAGGGGCTTGTCCCCCTCCGCGAGCGTCACGCGGAGAACATGCAAGAGCGGTACCCCGTCCGTCAGCCGCAACGCCTGGGCCTGGTCCGGTAGGGGCATGCGCGTACGGACGTACTCGGTGAAGTGGAGTTCGTGGCCCAGGTCGGCGAGCGCCGAGTAGAGCTCCGGTGCCGGCGGCGGCGCCTCTTCCTCGTACTTGGTGTCGATCAGGACCGAGAACGGTACGTACGTCCGGTGGAGTTGGCGGAGGCGGCCGTTGTCTGCCGTCTGTAGGGCGTCGTACGTGAACATCGGTTCGCCCGGCGGGATGCGGAGCAGGTCCGCCAAGTCCAACGGGGCGTCCGTGCGGGTCGCGACCGGTGGTTCGGCGTCGGTCCAGCGGATGCCGTCGGCCTCGATGTAGCGGCCGCCTGAGGCTCGGCGTACGCCGCGCGGGCGTGTGAGGCCGGGGCGGCTGTGCGGGGAGCGGGCGAAGGTGCCGCGGCCCATGATGGCCTCGACGAGACCGGATGCCCTCAGTTCAGCTAGGCCCTGTCGGACTGTGGGACGCGTCACCCCGAACTGCTTGGCCAACGCCTCCTCTGACGGGAGCGGTTGGCCGGCGGGAAAGGTGCCGCCCAAGATGCCATCGCGCAGGTAGTCGGCGATCTGCCGGTACTTCGGCTGCGTGTCCTTCGGCGGCATGCGGGCCCTCCGTAGCCGTGGCTTCTGCGGCTGTGCGTCGTCGTAGACGGCTTGCCCACGATCGTGGACAGCTTCTCCCATCGATAGGTCGGTTGACAACCCGTACTACGGGTCGGCACTCTTATCTGTGTCGCCCGTACTACGGGTGGTCTAGCAACCCGTAGGATGGGCCTTCGGGTGCCTGAACCGAGGAGAGACGAACAGTGGCAAGCCTTCCGATCGACACCACGAAGTACACGGGGATCATCTGCGCCGTGCCCCCGGCTCCGCGGGTCGCCAACCGAGAGACCGGTCAGCTGCGGGTCGACCGCGAGACCGGCAAGACCATGTACCAAGTCGGCCTCTGCCTGATGGCCGGAGCGTCGGCGGACGTCGTGAACGTGAGCGTGGCCGGTGAGCCGGCCGGTGTGCAGCTCGGCATGCCGGTCGCCGTGCGCGACCTGGTCGCGACGCCCTGGGAGAACGAGGGGCGGCACGGCATCGCGTTCCGCGCGGCTGAGATTCGGCCCCTGAGCGCGCCCCCTTCGGCGGGTAAGGGGGCCGGGCAGTGACGAACTTCGCCGCCACCACTTCGGCGAGTTCCACCGGGCCGAGTTGGGTACTGGTGGTGGCCGCAGCGTTGGGGTTGGGCCTGCTTCTGGCGGGCCCGGCCCTGCGCCGCCGCTACCCCGTGGCCTGGTGGTTGTTACTCGGTTTCCCGGCTGCCGCATTACGGGTCGTGCGGACCTGGCGACCCCTGATGGCCGGGTGCGGTCTCGCCGTGAGCCGGCGACCGGCGTTGACCGTTGTGTCAGGGCTCGTCGGCAACGGGGCGCCTCCGCCGCAGCCGCGAGTACCTCGGCGCGGTCTCTTTCGACCGACCTCCGGCGGCTTCGTCGTGCTGGTGCGCCTGCTGCCGGGCCAGGTGCCGGAGGACTTCGTCAAGGCTGCGCCTGCCATGGCGGAGGACTGGCAGGTTCACGCGGTGAGGGTGACCTCCTGGAAGCCGGGGGTCGTACGGATCGTCGCTTCGGCGGCCGATCCGTTGGCCGATCCACGGGTTCCGAAGCAGCGGGGGCCCGGTCATCTGCTCCGGGTGGCCGTGGGCGTGCTGGAGACCGGGGCCGCGTGGGTGGTCGACCTGAGGCGCGTGCCTCACTGGCTGATTGTGGGGGCCACACGTTCCGACAAGTCCACGTTGATCAACGCCCTCGTGGCCGGTCTGGCTCCGCAACACGTCGCCCTCGTCGGGATCGACTGCAAGGGCGGTATGGAACTGTCCCTGTACGAATCGCGTTTGTCGGCCCTCGCCGCCAACCGCGAACAGGCGGTCCGGCTGCTGACCACGCTCGTGGACATGACCCTCGACCGCGTGACCGTCTGCCGGGCGGCTCGCGTCCGCAACATCTGGGGTCTGCCGGACAAGGAACGCCCGGTTCCCGTCGTCGTGATCGTCGATGAGCTCGCGGAACTGTTCCTCGTCGCGAACCGGAACGAGAAGGACGAAGCCCAGGCGGCCGGTACCGCGCTCATCCGGTTGGCTCAACTCGGCGCGGCGCTCGGGGTGTTCCTGGTCGTCGCCGGCCAACGCGTCGGTTCCGACCTGGGTCCCGGCGTCACCGCCCTGCGGGCACAACTCGGCGGCCGGGTCTGTCACCGCGTCGCCGACCCCGGTACGGCCGAAATGGCGCTCGGCGATCTCAACCCGGACGCGCTCAAGGCGGCGCAGGCCATCACCCCCGAACAGGCCGGTACGGCCGTCCTCGCTTCCGGCGACGGCTGGGAACGAGCCCGGTCTCACCTGATCACGGAAGCGGAGGCCGAAGCCGTCGCTGCCGAGTATGCGCACCTGACTCCCGTCCTGTCCGAGCTGCACGTCGAAGCGCTGTGAAAGGGGCCTGTCGTGCTGGTGTCCATGTCCGCCGCTCTGCTGCTCGGCCTGCTGATCTGGTTCCTCCTGCGCATCCGGTACCTGAGCTGGGTCGACACGCTGCTCTGCGGAGCCTTCGGCTTCCTGCTGGCCAAGACCGTGGCCGTGCCGTTCGTTCAGACGGTCCTCGACGGCGTGAACGGCTTCCTCGGCCAACTCCGCTTCTGAAAAGACCCGTTGACCCGAGAGAGGGACACCCCGTGTCCGCGTACGTCATCCGCTCCGGTGATCGCGCCGAGTTCCTGGCCGGTCTGCGAGAGCTGATCGACTTCCTGACAGCCAATCCCGCGGTCGTCGTGCCGCGCCGTACATCTGTCGCCGTCCTGGTGGACGCGTCCGACTCCGCCGGTCGGCGAGAAGGAGTGGAGTCCGTTGCCGCTCCGCTCGGCGTGCCGGCGGAGGACCTCGGTGAGGGGTACTTCGACGCGCGCCGTGAATTCGGGCCGATCGCGTACGTCGTAGTCGCGATCCCGCCCGAGGAGCGGCAGTGATCGCCCGTACGAAGGGCTCCCGACGGGGCGCGAAGTCGCCAAACCCGACCCCGTCAGGAACCCACTCCATCCGCCACATGAGCAGTGAAAGGAGCACTCACACTTTGACCAGCGCGCATCATTCGCACAAATCTCCGCTGCCCGACTGTGAACTCTGGCAGCGTGACTCGGAGGTTTCGACCTGCGGCGGACTGGAACAGGTCGTCCTCGTCGAACTCGACAACACAGAGCACCGTCTGTGCCCCGCGCACGCTGCGGCGCTCTGGCTCACGAATCCGACGCTGCGCTTCAGCGCCAAGACCCGGCCGGAGGGCATCTCGGCCGTGATGGGCACGCGTTCGGCGGCGGGGGTGGTCGCCGATGACCACTACCCTCGCACCGGGGAGCGCTACGGCCGTGATCGCCAGGGCCGCGGAACCGGAGTTCGCCGCCTGGCGCCGGAACATCGTCCGGCTCGGCGGCTGCACCAATCCCATTCACCTCGTCGGTGCAGCGACGGTCTTCGACACGACCACTGGCGCGGCTCTGCTCTCGTATGGGTCGGATGTCTACGGCGGTCGAATGCTCATCGCGTGCGGCAACCGGCGGGCAACGGTCTGCCCTGCTTGCTCGGCGCTGTACCGGGCGGACACGTACCAACTTGTCCGGGCCGGACTCATCGGCGGCAAGAACGTCACCGAGTCGGTGAGCGGGCACCCGCGCGTGTTCGTCACGCTCACCGCTCCCGGCTTCGGCCCGGTCCACACTCGGCGGGAACGCGATGGGCTCGTACGGGCCTGTCGTCCCCGCCGACCGGGGGAGTGCTGCCCGCACGGGCGGCCGGTCGGATGCCGTACGCGCCACGCGGCCGACGATCCCCGCCTCGGCGAACCGCTCTGCCCGCGCTGCTACGACTACGCGGGCGCCGTCCTCTGGCATGCGCTCGCCGGTCGGCTCTGGCACCGGTTCGGACTGGAGCTGCGGCGAGAGGTCGCACGGCGGGGCGGGGTGTCGCGCACGGATTTCGGGGAGGTCGCTCGGCTCTCGTACGCGAAGGTCGCCGAGTACCAGCGTCGCGGCCTGGTCCACTTCCATGGCGTGATCCGCCTCGACGGATCGGACGGACCCGACTCGCCCCCGCCTGGTTGGGTCACTGTGCCGCTCCTTATGGACGCCGTGCGGGCGGTGGCCAGTCGGGTGCGGTTGATCGCTCCGGGGGCGAACGTCGTCGGTCAGCGGGAGCTGCGCTTCGGTAAGCAGGTCGACGTGCGACCGGTCACCTCGTACCGACCGGATGCGGGGGAGCGGCCGGCCTCCGTGGCGGCTGTGGCGGGCTACATCGCCAAGTACGCCACGAAGGGAGCCGAGTCCGCCGGTGCGGTGGACGGTCGGATCTATCACTCGCGGGACATGGTCATGCTGCCCGTGCGGGCACACGTGCTGCGCATGATCGGCACGTGCTGGTGGCTCGGTGGCCTGCCGGAGTTCGAGTCGCTTGGGCTGCGCCGTTGGGCTCACATGCTCGGGTACGGCGGGCACTTCTCGACCAAGTCGCGCAGGTACTCCACCACGTTGACCGCGCTTCGGCAGGCCCGTGCCGACCACCGCGCGGAGGAACAGCGAGCGTCCCTCGGCCTGACCGACCGGTCGACCGTCACGGTCGGTCAGTGGCGCTACGCGGGCCGTGGCTACTCGCCGGAGGCGGCGCTCCTGGCTGCCTCTGTGCGGGAGGGCGGTGGTCGTCATGGCGCGTGAGAACCGAGGGAGGGCGGCCGAGCTGCTCACCGTGCGGCAGGTGCTCGACGAACTGGGCGGCATCTCGCGGCGCACCTTCTACCGCTGGCGAGAACTGCGCATCGCTCCGGCTTGCATCCGGCTGCCGAACGGGGGCTCCGGGTTCGGCGGGACGTGCTCAACGACTGGTTGGAGGACCGGGCGGAGGGGGCTGCGTCGTGAAGTCGTACAAGGTCTCCGTCTGGAAGATCTCCATCAACAAGACCACCAAGAAACCGACCTATCTCGTGCGCTGGGTCGTCGGCGGTGAGCCGTTCGGCGAGTCGTACAAGACGAAGACGCTGGCCGACCGCTTCCGTTCCAAGTTGGTGGGCGCACTCGACAAGGGCGAGCCGTTCGACACGGTCACCGGTCTGCCCGACTCGCTGCGCGGCGGCAAGGCTGCCTTGTCGTTCTTGGAGCTGGCGGTGAAGTACGTGGACGCTCGTTGGGCAGAGGCGTCGGCGAAGCAGCGGGACAGCATGACCGATGCGCTCGCGACAGTCGTGCCTGTCCTGGTAAAACCGGCACGTGGGCGGCCTGCGCCGGAGGTGCTGCGGCGGGCGCTGCGTTCGTACGTCCTGCCGGTACCCCGTCGGGAGCGGGAGCGGCCAGAAGAGATCGCTGCTGCGGTGCGATGGATCGAGAAGTCGTCGCTTCCGGTGGGAGAGCTGCAAGAGATCACTCGGGTACATGAGTTGATCGACGCGTTGAGCCGGCGGCTGGACGGTAAGCCCGCAGCGACCCAGACGTACCGGCGACGGCGTGCCGTGGTCTTCAACGCGCTTGAGTATGCGGTTGAGCTCGAACACCTGCCGTCCAACCCGTTGAGCCGAGTGCGGCGTAAGCGGGGGAAGCGGGCCGTGCAGGAGGTCGACCGCCGGGTGGTAGTCAATCCTCGGCAGGCTCGGGAGTTGCTGACCGCGCTGACGTACGTGGGCGGCTACGACCGCGCAAGCGGCCGACGGCTGCGGGCGTTCTTCGGGTGCCTGTACTACGCGGCCATGCGGCCGGGGGAGGCACTCGGGCTGCGCCGCTCCGACTGCACGCTTCCGGCGTCCGGCTGGGGACGCATCGAACTGGCTGAGACTCGTCCGACGGCGGGGAAGGCGTGGACGGACTCGGGGGAGGCGCACGATCGGCGCGGGCTCAAGCAGCGGGCCGACGGTGAGGTGCGCATCGTTCCGATCCCGCCTCCGCTGGTGCGGCTGCTCCGGGAACACCTGAAGGAGTTCGGCACGGCCAAGGACGGCCGGCTGTTCTCCAGCGAGCGGGGCAACGTGATCGCAGCCTCGTCGTACTCCCGTGCATGGAAGCTGGCTCGGGAGCTGGCGCTCGTCCCCGATCAGGCGGCCACTGTTCTGGCCTTCCGGCCGTACGACCTGCGCCACGCGGGCGTGTCCCAGTGGCTTAACTCAGGTGTCCCCGCGCCGGAGGTCGCCGCTCGCGCCGGTCACTCGGTGGATGTCCTCCTGAAAATCTACGCCAAGTGCATCGACGGCCAGGAGAATGAGATGAACGAACGAATCATGCAGGGCCTGGGGGAGGAGGGCGCCACCGGATAGCGCTCGGTCCGATGGACTGCGAGCGCTGTGGGCCCCGGAGCGATCCGGGGCCTTTGTCATGCTCTCCGCAGTACCCGAAAGGATGATCGACGATGAAATAATCAGATCGATGAACGGGGGCTGATCAGGTACGGAATGCTAGGGCGATGAATCTGCCAACAGCGCTGCCGGAACGGCTGTGCCCTCTTGTCGATGAGCACCGTGAGCGTCGGCAGGAACCTGTGCGTTTCCGGCCTGAGATTTGGCGTGCGCGGCTCGAACCGCATGGGGTGGCCGGTGTCCTGGAGATAGGCAGGGCTGGGTCCACGACCGGGGAGCGATTGATCAGCCGTGAGGATCTGGCACGCCTGCGCGACGAGGTCGGTGCGGATCCGGACGGCCTTCGGGGGCTGTTCGCAGCTGTGATGATCTGGGGTTCGGGCACGACGAATGGGCGTGGACCGCGCTACACCAAGGCGGCTCTGGAAGATCGACAACTCCTTTCGGCGCTGGTTGGTACGCGCGCCAAGGTGTGTGCGGGTGATCTGGAAGGCGCATACCGGGGATTCCGGGTCAACGGCGTGGGACGCTCGTTCTTCACGAAGTGGTTCGCGGTGGTGGACGACGGTTCGGCCGCGGAGCGCGCGCTGATCCTGGATGACCGTGTCTTCCGGACGCTGAACGCTCTTGGGTGGGTGAGTTGGCGGGCGGCAGGTACCCGGAACAGGGCTGCTCGCTACGTGGCGTACGTGCGGGACATGCATTCGTGGGCGAAGGAGCTCGACGTGGCACCCGCCTGGCTGGAGTGGCTCATGTTCGACCTCAGTGGCAATGTGCCATCACAGGAAGGACCTCGGACTGCTGCGGCGGAAGACAAGTAAAGGGCTGCTGACCTGCTGCAAGACCCCTCAAGATCAACACGCTATTACAACGTGATCACTGGCAAACGGCTGCTTTCGGCGGCATCCGCCTGCACAAACAACAAGACCCCGCACCCAGCAAACGCGCTGGTGGCGGGGTCCTTGGGCACCTCAAGCGAAGTGCCCCCGGCAGGATTCGAACCTGCGCACACGGCTCCGGAGGCCGTTGCTCTATCCCCTGAGCTACGGGGGCGTCTGGCGTTGAGCTGTTGCTCGCGGCGACGGGTAGAACACTACCAGCTCGGTCGGGGTGATCAGGAACGGGTTTGCGGGGGTGCTCCCTCGCAGGGGGCGGAAGTCGGGAAAACCCGGACGCGGTGGCCGGTCCGGACCTACTCTCGAGTTGTGCCAGGGGCGTCGGGCCGGGTGCTTGTTGTGGACGACAACAAGGTCATCCGGCAGCTGATCAGGGTCAATCTCGAACTGGAGGGTCTCGAGGTCGTGACCGCGGCCGATGGTGCCGAGTGTCTGGATGTCGTTCATCAGGTGCGGCCCGACGTGATCACCCTCGACGTTGTGATGCCCCGGCTCGACGGGCTCCGGACCGCCGCGCAGCTGCGTGCCGACCCCCGCACCCGTGATCTTCCCCTCGCCATCGTCAGCGCGTGCACCCCGTACGAGATCGACGCCGGGCTCGGTGTCGGTGTCGACGCCTTCCTCGCCAAGCCCTTCGAGCCCGCCGAACTCGTGCGCATGGTCCAAGAGTTGGTGGACCGTCGACGCGTGCGGGGGGAGCGGCAGCCCGAGGGGGAGGGTGGTGCCGTCGAGTTCTCCGGGGATCGGGCCGGTTAACGGACGGAGGGACAGGCCCCGGGCGGGCGGACGGGCGGGTGGGCCGGCTAGCGGACCGGGGTTGGGCTGGTTAGCGGACGGGCGGGGTGGGCTGGCTGGCGGATGGGCCGATCGGATCGGGTCGGCGGTGGGTCGCATTCGGCCGGGGGAGTCGTTTCGGAGGGGCCGTGGCAGTGTGCGGTGGCCCTGACTCGTTCTAGGGGCCTCGGTGCCTACCTGTCGCGGGGCGGGTGTTCGTGTGCGCGGGGCGGCGTGCACGCCCCGCACAGTCGGCCGTCCACATCCCGGGACCCCGGCAAAGCGGGTCGCCTACCCGCCCCCCTCCTCCCCTACGCTTGTCCCGTGACCCCCGTCGAGCTCTCCCGTACCGTGCTGCGCGCCGTGCGTCGTGCCGTGGATCAGGGGGAGCTCAGGGTGTCCGTGCCGGAGCGGGCCGTGGTGACGCCGCCGGGGCCGGGCGGGTGCGGGGACTACGCCACCAACATCGCGTTGCAGCTGGCCCGGCCGGCCGGGCAGCCGCCGTTGCGCGTCGCCGAGATCCTGCGGCCCCACCTCGTGGCGTGCGCGGGAGTCGGCGACGTCGTCGTCACCGGACCCGGGTTCCTCAACATCTCCCTCAGCGCCGCCTCCTCGCCCACGACCGCGCTCGTCTCGCTCATCCGCGCCCTCGGACCCGGCTATGGTCACGGCGACGCCCTCGCCGGCCAGGTGATCGCCTTCCGGGTGCCGTACGACGTACGGGCCGAGGTCGTCGCCGACGCGCTGGTGCGGATCGTCGCCACCCAGGGTGGCCGGGGCGAGGTCGAGCACGGGGAGCCGGTGACTCTGCGGCCCGTACCCGCGCCGGAGGACCCCGCGCCGCTTGGGCCCGACGCCGCCCAGTGGGCCCTGCTGTATCCCGCGGCGCACGACCGGCCGCGGATCACCGCCGATCATCTGGTGCAGCGCGAGAGCAATCCACTGTTCCGGGTGCGCTACGCCCACGCCCGGGCCCGTGCCGCAGTGCGCGGCGCCGGCCGGCTCGGGTTCAGCAGTGAACCCGGTGACCTTCCCGACGCGCCGGGCGCACCCACCGCCCTTGACGTGCCGGGCGCACCCGCCGCCCCCGGCGCGCTGGGCGCACCCGCCGCCCCCGGCGCGCTGGGCGCACCCGCCGCCCCCGGCGTGCCGGGCGCACCCACCATCCCCGACGCGCTGGGCGCACCCGCCGCCCCCGCCGCGCCGGGCGCACCCACCCCCCTCGTCACCGCCCTCGCCGACTACCCCCGTATCCTCGCCGCCGCGGCCACCCACCGCGCTCCTGATCGGCTCGCCCGGCACCTCGTCACCGTTGCCGATGCCGCCCTGCCGTTCCTCGCGACCGTGCTGCCCCGTGGTGACGAGAAACCCTCGGCCGCCCACCGTGCCCGGCTCGCCCTCGCCGAAGCCACCGGGACGGTGCTGGCCGGCGGCCTGTCCCTGCTCGGCATCGACGCACCCGAACACCTCTGAAGAGAGCGCCAGAAGAGCCATGAGCCGTTCCGCACACCCCGCCGGGCCCCGGCACGCCGATGTCCTGCCCGAGGGCCACTACGCAGCTCCGCCCACCGACCTCAACGCGCTCGACGGCAAGGTGTGGGCGCAGACCGTCAGCCGTGGCGGCGACGGCGTCGTCACCGTCGGCGGTATCGACGTGAAGACCCTGGCCGAGCAGCACGGCACCCCCGCCTACATCCTCGACGAGACCGACTTCCGGGCCCGGGCGCGCGCCTGGCGCACCGCCTTCGGGCACGACGCCGACGTCTTCTACGCCGGCAAGGCGTTCCTGTCCCGTGCCGTCGTGCGGTGGCTGCACGAGGAAGGGCTCAACCTGGACGTGTGCTCCGGCGGCGAGCTTGCCACCGCGCTGTCCGCCGGCATGCCCGCGGACCGCATCGCCTTCCACGGCAACAACAAGTCCGTCGGCGAGATCACCAGGGCCGTCGAGGTCGGTGTCGGGCGGATCGTGCTCGACTCCTTCCAGGAGATCGTCCGGGTGGCCCACATCGCGCAGTCCCTCGGCAAGCGGCAGCGCGTGCAGATCCGTGTCACCGTGGGTGTCGAGGCGCACACCCACGAGTTCATCGCCACCGCCCACGAGGACCAGAAGTTCGGGATCCCGCTGGCGGGCGGGCAGGCCGCCGAGGCCGTACGGCGGGCGCTCCAGCTGGACGGGCTCGAGGTCATCGGGATCCACTCGCACATCGGGTCGCAGATCTTCGACATGTCCGGGTTCGAGGTCGCCGCGCACCGGGTGGTGGGGCTGCTCAAGGACATCCGCGACGAGCACGGTGTGGAACTGCCCGAGATCGACCTCGGCGGCGGGCTCGGCATCGCGTACACCAGTGACGACGACCCGCGCGAGCCGCACGAGATCGCCAAGGCGCTCACCGAGATCGTCACGCGGGAGTGCGAGGCCGCGAAGCTGCGTACGCCCCGGATCTCCGTCGAACCCGGGCGCGCCATCGTCGGGCCGACCGCCTTCACGCTCTACGAGGTCGGCACCATCAAGCCCCTCGACGGGCTGCGCACCTACGTCTCCGTCGACGGCGGCATGTCCGACAACATCCGCACCGCGCTGTACGACGCCGAGTACAGCGTCGCCCTCGTGTCGCGGACCAGCGACGCCGAGCCGATGCTCGCCCGCGTCGTCGGCAAGCACTGCGAGAGCGGCGACATCGTGGTGAAGGACGCGTTCCTGCCGGGCGACCTGGCACCCGGTGACCTCGTCGCCGTACCGGCCACCGGCGCCTACTGCCGGTCCATGGCGAGCAACTACAACCACGTCCTCCGGCCGCCCGTCGTCGCCGTGCGCGACGGCGAGTCCCGGGTGATCGTCCGCCGGGAGACGGAGGAGGACCTGCTGCGTCTCGACGTCGGCTGATCGATGTCGGCTGATCAACCTCCGCTGACGGGGGGCGGGGACGGGGACGGAAGATCTTCGGTCTTGCGGCCCCACAGAATGAAATAGATGTCTCACGATCCGGACGAAGGGTAGAAACCGCCGTCCGGTGAGTGAGACTGGTCCAACCGTAGACGGTATGAGGAAACGAGGTCGGATGATGCGTACGCGTCCGCTGAAGGTGGCGCTGCTGGGCTGTGGGGTTGTCGGCTCAGAGGTGGCGCGCATCATGACGACGCACGCCGACGACCTCGCCCAGCGGATCGGCGCCCCGGTCGAGCTGGCGGGTGTCGCGGTCCGACGGCCCTCCAAGGTCCGTGAGGGCATCGACCCCGCCCTGGTCACCACCGACGCCACCGCCCTCGTCAAACGCGGCGACATCGACGTGGTCGTCGAGGTCATCGGCGGGATCGAGCCCGCCCGTACCCTCATCACCGCCGCCTTCGAGCACGGCGCCTCCGTGGTCTCCGCCAACAAGGCGCTGCTCGCCCAGGACGGCGTGGCCCTGCACGCGTTCGCCGAGCAGCACGGCAGGGACCTCTACTACGAGGCCGCCGTCGCCGGCGCCATCCCGCTGATCCGGCCGCTGCGCGAGTCCCTCGCCGGCGACAAGGTCAACCGGGTGCTCGGCATCGTCAACGGCACCACCAACTTCATCCTCGACAAGATGGACTCCACGGGAGCCGGCTACCAGGAGGCCCTGGACGAGGCCACCGCCCTCGGGTACGCGGAAGCCGACCCGACCGCCGACGTCGAGGGCTTCGACGCCGCCGCCAAGGCCGCGATCCTCGCCGGTATCGCCTTCCACTCGCGGGTGCGTCTCGACGACGTCTACCGCGAGGGCATGACCGAGGTCACCGCCGCCGACTTCGCCTCCGCCAAGAACATGGGCTGCACCATCAAGCTGCTCGCCATCTGCGAGCGGGCCGGGGACGGGGGGTCGGTGACGGCACGCGTGCATCCCGCGATGATTCCGCTGACCCATCCGCTGGCCTCCGTGCGCGGCGCGTACAACGCCGTCTTCGTGGAGTCCGACGCGAGCGGACAGCTGATGTTCTACGGTCCCGGCGCCGGCGGCGCCCCGACCGCCTCCGCGGTCCTCGGCGACCTGGTCGCCGTCTGCCGCAACCGGCTCAGCGGGGCAACGGGGCCCGGCGAGTCGGCGTACGCCGGCCTGCCCGTGTCGCCGATGGGCGATGTCGTCACGCGCTACCACATCAGCCTCGACGTCGCCGACAAACCGGGTGTTCTCGCCCAGGTTGCCACCGTGTTCGCCGAGCACGGGGTGTCCATCGATACGGTGCGGCAGACCGGCAAGGACGGCGAGGCCTCCCTCGTCGTCGTCACCCATCGGGCCTCCGACGCCTCCCTTTCCGGGACCGTCGAGGCGCTGCGCAAGCTCGACACCGTGCGGGGTGTCGCCAGCATCATGCGGGTTGAAGGAGAGTAACCAGCAATGACCCACCAGTGGCGCGGAATCATCGAGGAGTACCGGGACCGGCTGCCCGTCTCCGCCGGCACACCGGTCGTGACGCTCCGCGAGGGCGGCACGCCCCTCGTGCCCGCGCAGGTGCTCTCCGAGCGCACGGGCTGCGAGGTCCACCTGAAGGTGGAGGGCGCGAACCCGACCGGGTCCTTCAAGGACCGCGGTATGACCATGGCCATCAGCAAGGCCAAGGAGGAGGGCGCGCAGGCCGTCATCTGCGCCTCCACGGGCAACACGTCCGCCTCCGCGGCCGCGTACGCCGTGCGTGCCGGGATGGTCTCCGCGGTGCTGGTGCCCCGCGGCAAGATCGCGCTCGGCAAGATGGGCCAGGCCCTCGTGCACGGCGCCAAGATCCTCCAGGTCGACGGCAACTTCGACGACTGCCTCACCCTCGCCCGCAGCCTGAGCGAGAACTACCCGGTGGCGCTGGTCAATTCGGTCAACCCGGTGCGCATCGAGGGGCAGAAGACGGCCTCCTTCGAGATCGTCGACATGCTCGGCGACGCACCCGACATCCACGTCCTGCCGGTCGGCAACGCGGGCAACATCACCGCCTACTGGAAGGGTTACAAGGAGTACGCCGGTGACGGCATCTCCTCGAAGACCCCCCGGATGTGGGGCTTCCAGGCCTCCGGCAGCGCCCCGATCGTGCGCGGCGAGATCGTCAAGGACCCCTCGACCATCGCCACCGCGATCCGGATCGGCAACCCCGCGTCCTGGCAGTTCGCGCTCGCCGCGCGGGACGAGTCCGAGGGCCTCATCGACGAGGTGACGGACCGTGAGATCCTGCGCGCCTACCGGCTGTTGGCCGCACAGGAGGGCGTCTTCGTGGAGCCCGCGTCGGCCGCTTCGGTCGCCGGTCTGCTGAAGGCCGCCGAGCAGGGCAAGGTCGACCCCGGCCAGCGCATCGTCTGCACGGTCACGGGCAACGGCCTGAAGGACCCCGACTGGGCCGTCGCCGGCGCCCCGCAGCCGGTCACCGTGCCGGTCGACGCGGCCGCCGCGGCCGAGCGCCTCGGCTTGGCCTAGAGAACCGCTCAAGGGGTACTCGAAGGGTGCTCGAGAACAGCTCGACCCGCTCGACCCGCCCCGGCCGGGCAACCGGTGAGGACCCTGTGGCGTCCTGATGAGGGGACTCCCTACGGAGGGGGCACAGGGGGCTTACGACACGCATCGTGCGCCTCCTGTGCGCCCTATGTCGCCACAGAACCTTCCTTCGATAGGCTGTACCGAACCCGCCCGCTGCATATGCCCGCGCATATGGCGCGGTGCCGCGCCGTCTCCACGGCCCGAGGGTCCTTCACGTACCTATCGAGTGTCATTCGACCATCACGCAGCTCAAGGAGAGTCATCGAGCGATGGCCGGTCCAGCGTTCCGCGCCGCCGCCGTCCGGGTGCGCACCCCCGCCACCAGCGCCAACATCGGCCCGGGCTTCGACGCCCTGGGCCTCGCGCTGGGGCTCTACGACGACGTCGTCGTCCGGGTGGCCGACTCCGGGCTGCACATCGACATCGCGGGTGAGGGCAGCGAGACGCTGCCACGTGACGAAAGTCATCTCCTCGTACGCTCCCTGCGCACCGCCTTCGACCTGCTGGGCGGACAGCCCCGCGGTCTGGAGATCGTGTGCGCCAACCGCATCCCGCACGGCCGCGGCCTCGGCTCCTCCTCCGCCGCCATCTGCGCCGGCATCGTCGCCGCGCGCGCGGTGACCATAGGCGGCGAGGCCAGGCTCGACGACACCGCGCTGCTGGAGCTGGCCACCGAGATCGAGGGTCACCCCGACAACGTCGCGGCCTGTCTGCTCGGCGGTTTCACGCTCTCCTGGATGGAGTCCGGGGCCGCCCGGGCGATCAGGATGGAGCCCGCCGATTCCATCGTTCCGGTGGTTTTCGTACCCGGGAAGCCGGTTCTGACCGAGACCGCGCGCGGACTGCTCCCGCGCTCCGTCCCGCACGTCGATGCGGCCGCCAACGCGGGCCGTGCCGCACTGCTCGTCGAGGCCCTCACCCGGCGCCCCGAGCTGCTGCTGCCCGCCACCGAGGACCGGCTGCACCAGGAGTACCGCGCCCCGGCCATGCCGGAGAGCGCCGCCCTGGTGGAGCGGCTGCGCGCCGACGGGATCCCGGCCGTGATCTCGGGCGCCGGGCCCACCGTGATGGCCCTGGCCGACGCCGACAGCGCCGAGAAAGTGCAGGCCCTGGCGGGGGCGGGCTGGGCCGCCAACCGACTGAACCTCGACGCGCAGGGGACGAGCGTGCTGCCGCTTGCGACGTCCAGTGACATGTGACCGCGTGCGATTGCCGGATTTGGAGAGGGGGAATGTTTGTTGGATCCGGTAGTGTTAACCTCAAGTCTGCACCCGACCCCACCATGGCGAGGTGCTTCACGTCCCCGTCCGGGACAGACATTCTTCCGGGAGTCTCCCAAGCCACTCAGCGTTCTGTATGACGTACCTGGGCAGTACGCCGTACGCGGGCTCTGAGCAGGCCGCTGGGCACGCTCCGGAACAGGTGCGACCACGCCAACGTGACACCGGGTGCCACGGCTGACGAAGCGCCGTCACCAGAAATTCTCTCCGCCGCTTTGGCGGACCACCGCCCCGGCACGGTCCACACAGCAAGGACCGAAGCCGGACAGCACAACCGGTCGCCGAGCCAGACAGGCCGACGTCCGCTCCAGGGAAGGACCCTTCGTGAGCGACACCACCGATCTGATGGGCGCACGTGTCGAGGAGACCGCTGCCGCGCCCGCCACGGACGCCTCCGCGCCTGCCTCCGGTGCCGGCTCCCGGCGGCGCCGCGGTACCGGCCTCGAGGGCATGGTGCTGGCCGAGCTTCAGCAGGTCGCATCCGGCCTCGGCATCAGGGGCACCGCGCGTATGCGCAAGAGCCAGCTGATCGAGGTCATCAAGGAGGCCCAGGCCGGCGGCGGTGCCCCCGCCAAGGCCGAGGCGGCCACCGCCACCGAGACCAAGCCGAAGCGCCGGGCCACCTCCAAGGCCCGTACGGGCGACGCCGCCGCCGAGCAGAAGGCGGAGCAGGCCGCCGAGGCCCCCGCCGAGAAGGCCGTGGCCCAGCAGCAGATCGAGATCCCGGGCCAGCCGGCCGGCTCCCGCGCGAGCGAGGGCGAGCGCGGCGGGGACGAGGCCCCCACCGAGCGCCGTCGCCGGCGTGCCACCGCCGAGGCGGGCAGCCCGGCCGCGGGCGCCGAGACGATCGTCGCCGAGGCGAGGACCGAGACGAAGGCCGAGACGACCGCGCAGCAGCAGGGCGAGGCCAAGGGCGACGCCGGCGACGGCGACGGCCGGGGTCGCCGTGACCGCCGTGACCGCGGCCGTGACCGCGACCGGCGCGGCAAGGGCGACGAGCAGCAGGGCGGCGGGGGCCAGGGCGGCCGTCAGGACCGCCAGCAGGATCGGCAGCAGGACCGCCAGGACCGGCAGCAGCAGCCGCAGCAGCAGGGCGGCGGCCGGCAGGACCGGAACGCCGGCCCGCAGGACGACGACGACTTCGACGGCGGACGCCGTGGCCGTCGCGGCCGCTACCGCGACCGCCGTGGCCGCCGTGGCCGTGACGAGATCGGCGGCGCCGAGCCGCAGGTCGCCGACGACGACGTCCTGATCCCCGTCGCGGGCATCCTGGACATCCTCGACAACTACGCGTTCATCCGGACCTCCGGCTACCTGCCCGGCCCGAACGACGTGTACGTCTCCCTCGCCCAGGTCCGCAAGAACGGCCTGCGCAAGGGCGACCACATCACCGGCGCGGTCCGCCAGCCCAAGGAAGGCGAGCGGCGCGAGAAGTTCAACGCGCTGGTCCGGCTGGACTCCGTCAACGGCATGGCGCCCGAACACGGCCGCGGCCGCCCGGAGTTCAACAAGCTGACCCCGCTCTACCCGCAGGACCGCCTCCGCCTGGAGACGGACCCGGGCGTGCTGACGACCCGGATCATCGACCTCGTGTCGCCGATCGGCAAGGGCCAGCGCGGTCTGATCGTGGCCCCGCCGAAGACCGGCAAGACCATGATCATGCAGGCGATCGCCAACGCGATCACGCACAACAACCCCGAGTGCCACCTGATGGTCGTCCTGGTCGACGAGCGTCCGGAAGAGGTCACCGACATGCAGCGGTCGGTGAAGGGCGAGGTCATCTCCTCGACCTTCGACCGCCCGGCCGAGGACCACACCACGGTCGCCGAGCTCGCCATCGAGCGCGCCAAGCGCCTCGTGGAGCTGGGTCACGACGTCGTCGTGCTGCTCGACTCGATCACGCGTCTGGGCCGTGCGTACAACCTCGCCGCCCCGGCCTCCGGCCGCATCCTGTCCGGTGGTGTCGACTCGACCGCCCTGTACCCGCCGAAGCGCTTCTTCGGTGCGGCCCGCAACATCGAGGACGGCGGCTCGCTGACCATCCTCGCCACCGCCCTGGTGGACACCGGGTCCCGCATGGACGAGGTGATCTTCGAGGAGTTCAAGGGCACCGGCAACATGGAGCTCAAGCTCGACCGGAAGCTCGCCGACAAGCGCATCTTCCCGGCGGTGGACGTGGACGCGTCCGGCACCCGTAAGGAAGAGATCCTGCTCGGCAACGAGGAGCTGGCCGTCGTCTGGAAGCTGCGCCGGGTGCTGCACGCGCTCGACCAGCAGCAGGCGATCGAGCTGCTGCTCGACAAGATGAAGCAGACGAAGTCGAACGTCGAGTTCCTGATGCAGATCCAGAAGACGACGCCGACGCCCGGCAACGGCGACTGACGGTCGTCGTAGAACAACGAAAAGGGCCGCTCCCCGCCAACCGCGGGGAGCGGCCCTTTGTCATGGCTTTACTCTCTTCAATTCGGTGGTTTTGCCACCGCTTTTCCTGGGCAAAGGGCTCGACGGCAGAGAGCTCGGTCACGTCCCGTCGGACGGCGGTTTCCCGACGGTGAACGCACCGGTCGCGGGGGCCACGCACGGGGTGGCGTCCGACTGCTCGCCCGCGGCCGTGCCCGCCTCGCAGAGCCGGCCGCCCTTCTCGCGCAGGTCGAGATAGAAGCGCGTGACCTTGCCGTCCTGCTCGAGGCCGTGGATGCGCTCGTCGATGTAACCGAGGCTGTGCAGGGTCCTGCGGACCTTGGCCGGGGTGGGCTCCGGGACCGCCTGTAGCGCCCGGATGATGCGCTGTTCGTGCTGGACGCCCGCGCACCGGTCGCGGTCGCTCAACTGTGCCTCCGTGGGGGTGCCGGGCTCGATCGGGCCGGTCGGGGGGCTCTCACCGGGGCCGAGGGTCTGCTTCCCCGGCGAGCCGGTCGGTACCTCGCCGGTGGTCCCGGTGGCGGTGGCGCACGGCTGCGCGACCTTGTCGAGCAGCGCCGCGAACGCCGCCTGCTCGCGGGTCGACCCGGTGGCAGTCGCCTCGGTGCCGACGCCCCCGTCCGGCTTCCCTCCGGGTCCGCTGCCGCCGGACCCGTCGTTCCCGCAGCCGGTGAGCGCCAGAGCGGCCAGGGCGGCGGCCGCGAGCACGCGCCGGGGGCGGGCGAACGCGCTGATGGGGGCGGCGATGAGTGTCATGCGCGCAGTCTCCGGCCGCCGTCCGGTGCCGCGCATGAGTACGCGTACCCACTCGGCATGTCCGCGCGCTGAGCGGCCGTTCCGCGGACGCGTGGCCCGGTCGTCCCCGAGCGGAGAAAAGGGTCGCCCCCACGCAGGACGCGGGGGGCGGCCCTTTCTGTTTCTCTCTCCGATGTACGATCGCGCCTTCGGTCAACTGACCGATTCACGAACTCCTGATCCCGAGGGGGGACTTAGGTGGGTACACCCACGTCCGGGAGCGGTCGTCACAGACGCCGGATACGTTTCGCACTGCCCGTGGCCGCGGCCGGAGTCGCGGCCGCCGTCACGGCCGCACTGATCTCGACCTCCGCCAGCGCGGCCACCCAGCCGGCGCCGACGGTCAAGCCGGTCGTCAGCGCGCCGTCGCAGGCCACGCTGGCGCAGCGGGCCGCCGGCGCCGTCGCCGCCGTCAACGGCAGGACCACCACGACGAAGACGCCGAGCAGCGGTTCCGCCGTCTCGCCGAAGATCATCGGTGGCGGGACGACCACCATCTCCTCGGCGCCCTGGATGGCCCAGCTCTGGTACGACGACACCAAGGGCACCACCAGCACCAGCGACGACGTCGCCTTCTTCTGCGGCGGCTCGGTGATCTCGCCCACGAAGATCCTCACCGCCGCGCACTGCGTCAAGGGCTTCAAGTGGAGCACCACCAGGTCCGTGGTCATCACGGGCACCGCCTCGCTGCCCACCACCAACAGCGACGGCAGTGACAACCTGCACGGCGGGACCGTCTCCGGCGTCCTGCGCCAGTGGAACCACCCGTCGTACACCGTGTCGTCCCACGGGGTCCCCAACAACGACGTCGCCGTGCTCACCCTGGCCGCCCCGGTCAAGGCCACGCCGATCCGGCTGACGACCAGCACCGACACGACCTCGTACAAGGCGAACACCAGCGCCAAGGTCTACGGCTGGGGCCGCACCAGCTCCACCTCGGACGACATCTCCGAGACCCTGAAGACGGCCACGCTGCCCGTCCAGTCCGACACCACCTGCACGGGCGGCTACGGCAGCGACTACGTCAAGGGCCACATGGTCTGCGCCGGCAAGGCCGCCACCGGTTCCGACACCGGCACCACCACGGCCTGCAACGGCGACTCCGGCGGCCCGCTGGTCGTCGGCGGCCGGATCGTCGGCGTGGTCTCCTGGGGCGTCGAGGACTGTGTCGCCAAGGGCGCCTACAGCGTCTTCTCGAAGGTCAGCACCTACGTCGGTGCCGCCTACGCGCAGATCGCCGACAGCAACCTGAGCTACGACGACGGCAAGGCCGACCTGTTCGCCCGCAAGTCGTCGACCAAGGTCGGCTACGAGCTGGACTCCAAGGGCACCTCGCTCGCCTCCCGTGTCTCCTGGGGCGACTTCGGCGGGGTCAACGCCGTCTACCAGGCCGACCTCAACCGTGACGGTTTCCAGGACCTGGTCTACCGGGTGGCGTCCACCGGGGACGTCTACTGGCTGCACTTCGCGCTGAACAGCGCCCAGACCTCCGGCTCCTGGTCCGAGACGAAGATCTTCACCAACTGGAAGAGCCGCAAGGCCGTCGTGATCCCCGGTGACCTCACCGGCGACTACCTGCCGGACGTCCTCTCCGAGGACTCCAGCGGTGTCCTGTGGCTCTACCCGGGCAAGGGCAACGGCACCTTCGCCGCCCGGGTCCGCATCGGCGGCGGCTGGAGCCAGTACAACCAGCTGCGCGGTGTCGGTGACTTCAACGGCGACGGCAAGGCCGACCTGCTGGCCCGCAAGAGCAGCGGCGGCGACCTGTACCTGTACAAGGGCACCGGCAAGTCCGGCACCGGCCTCTTCTCGGCCCGGGTGAAGGTCCGCTCCGGCTGGACCGGATTCAACACCCTCGCCGCGGTCGGCGACCTGACCGGCGACGGCAAGGCCGACCTGCTGGCCCGTACGACCGGCGGCACGCTGTACCTCTACCCGGGCACCGGCAAGGGCACCTCTGAGATCTTCGGCACAAGGAAGTCGCTCGGTACCGGTTTCCAGCAGTACGACATCTTCGGCTGAAATACCTGGTGAGCGGGGTTCGCCCCGTCCTGCCCGGTGACACGGTGTGCCCATCGCGCTACGCGGTGGGCACACCGCGTCGTGCAACCCTTTCCCGAGTTTCGCCGTCTGACCAGGCGGAGCGACGATGGTCCGGTACGCGCCGATGATCCTGGTACGCCGGGCCTGACCCTGAAAGCAGGGGGTAACCGACCAGTCGTACGAGAACCGAGGAGCCCATGTCCGCCGAGAGCACGTCAGGGCCGCACATACCCGAGTCCGGTACGAACGCCGCGGGCCGCCGTGGCAGGGGCCGCCGCCGCAAGCCGCCCGGTACCGGCCGCAGGGCGCTGCGTGTCACGGCGTGGACGGCGGCGGGCATCGTGGTCCTCGGCGGTACCGGCGCCGGCTACCTGTACTTCAAGCTCAACGGCAACCTCAGGACCGTCGACATCAACCAGGCGCTCGGCTCCGACCGGCCCACCAAGGTCGACAACGGTTCCGAGAACATCCTGGTCCTCGGCTCGGACACGCGCTCCGGTGCCAACCGGAAGCTCGGCGGCGGCTCCGACGACGGCAGCGCGCGCTCCGACACGGCGATGATCGTCCACGTCTACAAGGGCCACAAGCGGGCCGACGTGGTCTCCATCCCCCGGGACACCCTCGTCGACCGGCCGTCCTGCACGGACGCGAACGGCACCACGCACGACGCGGCCACCGGCGTGATGTTCAACTCGGCGTACTCCACCGGGGGCGCGACCTGCGCGGTCAAGACGGTCGAGGCCGTCACCGGCATCCGTATGGACCACTACCTGGAGGTCGACTTCGCCGGCTTCCAGAAGCTCGTCGACGAGCTCGGCGGGGTCACGCTCACCACGACCCGGGCCATCGACGACCCGCAGAGCCATCTCGACCTCAAGGCCGGCAGACACACCCTCGACGGCGAGCAGGCGCTCGGCCTGGTGCGCACCCGGCACGGCGTCGGCGACGGCTCCGACCTGGGCCGCATCCAGCTCCAGCAGGCGTTCGTGAAGGCCCTGATCAACCAGGTCAAGCAGGTGGGCGTGTTCACCAGCCCCAAGAAGCTGTACGACCTGGCGGACACCGCGACGAAGACCGTCACCACCGACTCCGACCTGGGCTCGGTGAACTCCCTGGTCGACTTCGCGGACGGCCTGAAGTCCATCAGCGCGTCCCACATGCACATGGTGACCATGCCGGTCGAGTACGACCCGGCGGACCCGAACCGGGTGGTGGTCGCCGAGGCCAAGGCGAAGCAGGTGTGGGCGGCGCTGAGGAACGACCGGCCGATCCCCGCGAGCGCGACGAAGGGGACGGCGACGGGACAGGCCAAGGGAGTCGTGACGTCGTAGTCCGTCCGCGGCCGCGGCCGCGGACGCGGGTGCGGTGCGGGTGCGAATGCAGATGCGGGTGCGTGGGCGGGTGCGGGTGAGTGGGGGCTGATCGCGCAGTTCCCCGCGCCCCTGAAGGGGCGCTGCGGCTGACGCCCCTGAAAGGGGCGCGGGGAACTGCGCGACAAGCCACGATCCACCCGCACCCGCCCACGACGACCCCGCCCCACCCCCGTAGGCGACCCTCACCGCCCCCATAGACGAACCCCACCCCTCCGTAG
>NZ_JAKQYH010000075.1:0-27633 GCF_022343545.1 Streptomyces arenae | reverse complement strand
GTCCCGGGCCCCAAGCCCGCGCCGCGTCCGGCCCCGGCCGCGCCCGAGTTCACCGCACCGCCGGCGCCTCCGGCCGCCGCGGCGCCGAGCCCGGCCGCCGCACAGGGCCAGGGCCAGGGTCCGCGCCCCGGCGCCGGTCCCCGTCCCGGTCAGGGTGGCGCCCCGCGTCCCGGTGGCCGTCCGGCCCCCGGTCAGCGTGACGCGCGTCCGGGCCAGGGCGGTCAGCGCCCCGGCGGCCAGTCCCCCCGTCCGGGCGGTGCCCGTCCGGCCGGTCCGCGCCCGGGTAACAACCCCTTCACGTCCGGTGGCTCCACCGGCATGGCCCGTCCGCAGGCCCCGCGCCCGCAGGGCGGTCCGCGCCCGGGTGGCCCCGGTGCCCCCGGCGCCGGTCCCCGTCCGCAGGCGCCCGGCGCCCAGGGCGGCGGTCCGCGTCCGCAGGCTCCCGGCGGTGCCCGCCCGAGCCCGTCCGGCATGCCCCGCCCGCAGGGCGGTCCGCGTCCCGGCGGCGGCTCCGCGGGTCCGCGTCCCAACCCCGGCATGATGCCGCAGCGTCCCGCTGCCGGCCCGCGTCCCGGCCCCGGTGGCGGCGGTCGCGGTCCCGGCGGTGCGGGTCGTCCCGGCGGCGCCGGTCGTCCCGGTGGCGGCGGCTTCGCCGGCCGTCCCGGTGGTGGCGGCGGCGCCCGTCCGGGCGGTGGCGGCGGCTTCGCCGGCCGTCCCGGTGGCGGTGGCCCCGGCGGCGGTGGCGGCTTCGGCGGCGGTCCCGGCGCCGGCGGCGGCGGTCGTCCCGGCTTCGGCGGTCGTCCGGGCGGTCCCGGTGGCCGTGGTGGCACGCAGGGCGCCTTCGGCCGTCCCGGCGGTCCGGCCCGTCGCGGTCGCAAGTCGAAGCGGCAGCGTCGCCAGGAGTACGAGGCCATGCAGGCCCCGAGCGTCGGCGGCGTGATGCTGCCGCGCGGCAACGGCGAGGCCATCCGCCTCTCCCGCGGCGCGTCGCTCACGGACTTCGCGGAGAAGATCAACGCCAACCCGGCGTCGCTCGTCGCGGTCATGCTGAACCTCGGCGAGATGGTCACGGCCACGCAGTCCGTCTCCGACGAGACGCTGCAGCTCCTCGCGGGCGAGATGAACTACACGGTTCAGATCGTCAGCCCCGAGGAGGAGGACCGCGAGCTGCTCGAGTCCTTCGACATCGAGTTCGGCGAGGACGAGGGCGACGAGGAGGACCTGGTGGTCCGTCCGCCGGTCGTCACCGTCATGGGTCACGTCGACCACGGTAAGACCCGACTGCTCGACGCCATCCGCAAGACGAACGTCATCGCGGGCGAGGCCGGCGGCATCACCCAGCACATCGGTGCCTACCAGGTCTCCACCGAGGTCAACGACGAAGAGCGCAAGATCACCTTCATCGACACCCCGGGTCACGAGGCGTTCACCGCCATGCGTGCCCGCGGTGCGAAGTCGACCGACATCGCGATCCTGGTCGTCGCGGCCAACGACGGCGTCATGCCGCAGACGGTCGAGGCGCTCAACCACGCCAAGGCGGCCGACGTCCCGATCGTCGTCGCGGTCAACAAGATCGACGTCGAGGGTGCCGACCCGACCAAGGTGCGCGGTCAGCTGACCGAGTACGGCCTGGTGGCCGAGGAGTACGGCGGCGACACCATGTTCGTCGACATCTCCGCCAAGCAGGGTCTGCACATCGACTCGCTGCTGGAGGCCGTGGTCCTCACCGCGGACGCCTCGCTCGACCTGCGGGCCAACCCGAACCAGGACGCGCAGGGCATCTCGATCGAGTCCCGTCTCGACCGCGGCCGCGGTGCCGTGGCGACGGTCCTCGTCCAGCGAGGCACGCTGCGGGTCGGCGACACGATGGTCGTGGGCGACGCCTACGGTCGCGTCCGCGCCATGCTCGACGACAACGGCAACAACGTCGCCGAGGCCGGCCCCTCCACGCCGGTGCAGGTCCTGGGTCTGACCAACGTCCCGGGTGCCGGCGACAACTTCCTCGTGGTCGAGGAGGACCGTACGGCCCGCCAGATCGCGGAGAAGCGTGCGGCGCGCGAGCGCAACGCGGCCTTCGCGAAGCGCACCCGCCGTGTGTCCCTCGAGGACCTGGACAAGGTGCTCAAGGCCGGCGAGATCCAGCAGCTCAACCTCATCATCAAGGGTGACGCTTCTGGTTCCGTCGAGGCCCTGGAGTCCTCCCTGCTCCAGCTGGACGTCGGCGAAGAGGTCGACATCCGCGTCCTGCACCGCGGCGTCGGTGCGGTCACGGAGTCCGACATCGACCTGGCGATGGGCTCCGACGCCATCGTGATCGGCTTCAACGTCCGCGCGGCCGGCCGCGCGGCGCAGATGGCCGAGCGCGAGGGTGTGGACGTCCGGTACTACTCGGTCATCTACCAGGCGATCGAGGAGATCGAGGCGGCCCTCAAGGGCATGCTCAAGCCGGAGTACGAGGAGGTCGAGCTCGGTACGGCGGAGATCCGCGAGGTCTTCAAGTCGTCCAAGCTGGGCAACATCGCCGGTGTCCTGGTCCGGTCGGGCGAGGTCAAGCGCAACACCAAGGCGCGCCTCATCCGCGACGGCAAGGTGGTCGCGGAGAACCTCACCATCTCCGGTCTGCGTCGCTTCAAGGACGACGTCACCGAGATCCGCGAAGGGTTCGAGGGCGGTATCAACCTCGGCAACTTCAACGACATCAAGATCGACGACGTCATCGCGACGTACGAGATGCGCGAGAAGCCGCGGGTGTAACACCCACGGTTGGTGCCGGCCGACGGGATTTCGGTTCCGTCGGCCGGCGCTTTTCCCGTCGGGACACCACCGCCACGGGGCTCCGCCCCGGACCCCGACCTCGCCCACCCACCACCCGACTCGGCGGGTTGTAAGGGCACCCTCTCGGCCGACCGAGTCGGGTAGGTGGGCGGGCGACGCGGCGGACCCTCGTCGCGCCGGGGAAAGTCGGTCGAGCCCCCGGCAGGGACGGGGTACCGTTCCTGTCAGGGCCATCGATCCCGTACCGGCGGGTTAACCGGATACATACATGTACGTGGGGACCCTGTCCTTCGACCTCCTCCTCGGCGACATCCACTCGCTCAAGGAGAAGCGCTCCGTCGTCCGCCCGATCGTCGCCGAACTCCAGCGGAAGTACGCCGTGAGCGCGGCCGAGGTGGACCACCTGGACCTTCATCGCAGGGCCGGCATCGGCCTCGCCATGGTCTCCGGCGACGCCGCGCACCTGACCGACGTACTCGACCGGTGCGAACGGCTGGTCGCCGGCCGCCCCGAGGTGGAACTGCTGTCGGTCCGACGGCGCTTCCACGGCGACGACGACTAGACCTGAGAACGACAAGAAGAAAGAACGGGAGCGGACCAGTGGCCGACAACGCGCGGGCGAAAAGGCTGGCGGACCTCATCCGAGAGGTGGTGGCCCAGAAGCTGCAGCGCGGGATCAAGGACCCGCGGCTCGGCTCGCACGTCACCATCACGGACACCCGGGTCACGGGTGACCTCAGGGAGGCGACCGTCTTCTACACGGTGTACGGCGACGAGGAGGAGCGGCAGGCCGCGGCCGCCGGTCTGGAGAGCGCCAAGGGCATCCTCCGGTCCGAGGTGGGCCGGGCGGCCGGCGTGAAGTTCACGCCGACCCTCGCCTTCGTCGCGGACGCCCTGCCGGACACCGCCCGCAACATCGAGGACCTCCTCGACCGGGCACGCCAGTCCGACGCGCAGGTCCGTGAGGCCTCCGCGGGCGCCCACTACGCGGGTGACGCCGACCCGTACCGGAAGCCCGGCGAGGACGCGGCCGACGAGACGGACGACACCACCGAATGACCAGCAAGCCCACCCCGCCCGACGGCCTTGTCATCGTCGACAAGCCGTCGGGCTTCACCTCGCACGACGTCGTCGCCAAGATGCGGGGCATCGCCCGCACCCGGCGCGTCGGGCACGCCGGCACCCTCGACCCCATGGCCACGGGCGTCCTCGTCCTCGGCATCGAGCGGGCGACCAAGCTCCTCGGGCACCTCGCCCTCACGGAGAAGGAGTACCTGGGGACCATCCGCCTCGGGCAGAACACGGTCACCGACGACGCCGAGGGCGAGATCACCTCGTCCACCGACGCCTCCAAGGTGACCCGCGAGGCCGTGGACGCCGGCATCGCCGAACTCACCGGCACCATCATGCAGGTGCCGTCCAAGGTCAGCGCCATCAAGATCAACGGCGTACGGTCCTACAAGCGTGCCCGGGACGGCGAGGACTTCGACATCCCGGCCCGCCCGGTGACCGTCTCGTCCTTCGCGGTGTACGACGTCCGGGACGCCGTCGCCGAGGACGGCACCCCCGTCCTCGACCTGGTCGTCTCGGTCGTCTGCTCCTCCGGCACCTACATCCGGGCCCTCGCCCGGGACCTGGGCGCCGGCCTGGGCGTCGGCGGACACCTCACCGCGCTGCGCCGGACCCGCGTCGGGCCGTACAAGCTGGACTCGGCGCGCACCCTCGACCAGCTCCAGCAGGAGCTGACCGTGATGCCGATCGCCGACGCGGCGGGCGCCGCCTTCCCGCGCTGGAACGTCGACGCCAAGCGGGCCAGGCTGCTCACCAACGGGGTGCGCCTGGAGATGCCCGACGCGTACGCGGGCGCCGGTCCCATCGCCGTGTTCGACCCCGAGGGCGGCTTCCTCGCGCTCGTCGAGGCGCAGAAGGGCAAGGCCAAGAGCCTCGCCGTGTTCTCCTGAACCTGCCCGTAGAGCGGCGACCACGGGGTCTTGACGCCGCCGCCGCTCCACGGTCCCCCCTCGGTTCCCCCACCCCTAGGGTGTATCCACCCGCCCCTGCCTATTCACCCGACCGAGCAGGCGCTCGGAGTGAACCGGGGGAGCGGAGGGGGGCGCGTTCCCGGCCCGCTCTGTCCCGCTGATCATTTCGCGCCTACCGTCGGACACGAGGGCACGGGTGTACGGGCGGGGAGGTTCGATCATGGCGGGACGCGGCCCGCGGACCGGGAGCGGTCGCCGGACGGCGGACGGCGTGGGGGAGGCGGACAGGGCCGCGGATCCGGGACCGGTGCTCGACGAGCGGCTGGTCCGGATCCGGGACCTCGCCGGGCGTCCGCGCGGCACCGGCTTCCTCGCCGACCACCACGGCACGCTCGTCACCAGCCACGAGGCCGTCGACGGCCTGGCCCGGATCGTGCTGCACGCGGCCGGGGACCGCACCTGCGTGGTCGCCTCGGACGCCGTCACGCCCCTGCCCGCCCACGGCCTGGCCCTGATCCGCACCGAGGGCCTCGGTGTGGACCCGCTCCCGATCACCGCGCGCGAGCGGATCCCGGCCGGCGCGTACGTCCGGATCGCCGCCGACCGCTGGCGTGAGGCCCGGGTGCTCGCCGCGACCCAGGTGACCTACACCGCCACCGACCGCTTCCATCTCCTGGAGGACGCACTGGAGCTGGCGATCGGCACGGCAGGCAGGGACGCCCTGCGGCTCGGCGGCGGAGCGGCCGGCGGCCCGGTCCTGGACGCCGAGACCGGCGCGGTCCTCGCGGTCCTGGGCACGGCCCTCCAGTCCGGCCAACGCGACGTCGGCTTCGCGGTCCCCCTCCACCATCCGGACTGCGACCCCCTCGCCGACCTCCTCGCCCGGAACGCGGCAACCGTCCCGGCGTACGGCATCGACCTGAACCTCGCCGGAATCCTGGAACTGACAGCCACCTCGGTCGCCCAGGACGGCCCCCCGGGCACCCTCTCCGACTACGTGGGCCGCCCGACGCCCCGAAGGAGCGCGGGGATCTGGCCGTCTGAAGCGCCCCGAAGGGGCGCGGGAAACGGCGCGCCTGAAGCGCCCCGAAGGGGCGCGGGGAACGGCGCGCCTGAAGCGCCCCGAAAGGGCGCGGGGAACGGCGCGCCTGAAGCGCCCCGAAGGGGCGCGGGGAACTGCGCGACCAGCCCCCACCCACCCGCACCCGACCACACGGACCACACGGACCAAATTCAGCCAATCGAACGAGCCTCGGTCGCAACCGAACTCGCTGCCTTCGCCGAAGGCACCGGCACCGGCACCGGAACCGTCCTGGCCCTCGTAGGCGCCCCCGGCACCGGCCGCACCACCGAACTCGCCGCCCTCGCCGCCCGCCGCAACAGCGCCCCGGACCCCGCCCCCACGCTCTGGCTCCGCGGCGCCGATCTGAAGGACGCCGACACCTCCGTCGCCGACGCCGCCCGCCGCACCCTGGAGCGCGCGGTCCGGATCGTCGCCGCCTCCCGCTCCCAACTCCCCGGCGACCTGGGCGAACTGACCGTGGAACGGCTGGCCGGGCTGGCCGCTCGCACCGGCCGCCCGCTGCTCGTCCTGCTCGACGGCCCCGAGGAGATGCCCCCGGTCCTCGCCCACCGGCTGCCCGCCTGGACCGAGGGCACCGCCGACTGGCTGCGCGACACCGGCGCCCGGCTGCTCGTGGCCTGCCGGGAGGAGTACTGGGAGGGCGCCGGCGCCGAGTTCCCGCCCGCCCTGCTGCACGGCACCGGTGCCGAACCGCCGTGCGTCCGGCTGACCGACCTCACCCCGGACGAGGCCCGCCTGGCCCGCTCCCGCTACGGCGTGCCCGAGGGCGCCCTCGCCGAACGCGACGCCCGCCACCCCCTCACCCTGCGCCTGCTCTCCGAGGTCCGCGCCGCCCTCCCGGGCGCCCCCGAGGCCGCCCCGGTCGACCGGCACGACGTCTTCGCCGCCTACCTCGACCTGATGTGCCTGCGCATCGCAGTCCGGCTGGCCGCCGAGAACGGCCTGCGCGGCAGGGCCGTACGACGGCTCGCCGCCCGGGTCTCCGGCCAGGTCCACGAGGCCGCCCGGCGCAGCCTCGGCCCCGGACAGGGGGAGCTCGACCGGGAGACGTTCGAGACGGTGTTCCCGTGGGGGCCCGTCCCCGCCCACCTCGGCGCTGGCTCCGGCTGGGCCTCCGCCGTGCTCACCGAGGGCCTGCTGGTCCCCGCCGGCAGCGGCTACCGCTTCGCCCACGAGGAACTGGCCGACTGGATCCAGGGCACGCACCTTGACCTGGACGAGGCACTGCACGCCCTCGTGCACCGCCGGCACACCCCCCAGGACACCCAGCCGCTGCCCGTACCGCGCCACCGGATCGGCCCGGTGGTCCACGCGCTGCTGCTCCTCGACCGCCTGTACGGTCCCGCCGGGCTCGCGCCACGGCTGCGGGAGCTGGCGCACGCCCTGGATCTGGACCCCGGCTCCTGGTGGGCGGCGCGGCTGCTCACCCAGACCCTGCTCCGGCTGCCCGACGCGACGCCGTACGACGAGGTGCTGAGGCTGCTCGCCGACCGCGTGGTGCGCAGGCAGCGCACGGTGTCCAAGGAGTTCGGGCCCGCGTTCTGGACCGCGCTCCCCCTCCCCGAGGCCGACCGTTTCGAGCTGCTGCGCAGGCTGGTCCTCGCGGACGAGCCGCTGCCGGAGACGGCGGGCGTCGGGCGCTTCGGAACCCGGCCGACGGCCGTGGCGACCGTGCCGGCCGAGGTGTCCGCAGCCACCGCGACCGTGCCGGCCGAGGTGTCCGGAGCCACCGCGCGGGCTCCGGAACCCGAGGGCTCGGTGCCCCGCTTCCTGGACGCCGTCGCCCGGCTGCTGGCCGCCGACCCCACCGCCGTACAGCCGTACCTCACCCGGTGGTTCGACGACGAGCGGCCGCTGCCCGCGATGCCGCACGCCACCGTGGCCACCGCGGCGCAGGCGCTGCTGCACACCCATCGGCACGGTGCGCTGGACGAGCTGACCGAAGTACTGGTGGACGCCGCGCACCGGCGGGGCGACGAACTCCTCGGCGTGCTCGCCGAGGACGAGCCGTCCGCCCTCTGCCGGGCCGTCGACCGCTGGGCGCACGACGAACGCCCGGCCCGCCGGGTGGCCGCCGTCGCCCACGGGCTGCACACCGCACCGCACGTCCGCGGCGACGCCGACCGCGAACTGCTCCGCTACGCCGCGCTCGCCCTGCTCGCCCGCCCCGCCGACTGCACCCTGCACGGCGGCGCCCTCGCCCTGCTGGTCCGCGACCCGGCGACCCGGGCCCGTCATCTCCCCGCGGCGCTACGGCACTTCGCCGACGGCGACCACCAGCTCACCCCCGCCGCCCTGGTCCCCGCCCTGGCCACCCACCCCGACGAGGTGCTGGCGGCCTTCCGCACCCGGCTGCACGGTCCGCACGCCGGACAGGTGCTGCGCACCCTCGCCGACGTCACCGTGCCCACGCACGCCCGGCACCTCACCGAGCTGGTCCTGGAGGCCGCCGAGCTGCGGCCGGAACTGGCCGGGCAGGTGGCCGGGTTCGTCGAGCGCCGCCTCAACCAGGGCGCCGCGTCCCGGGCGATCCTGCTGCCGCTGGTCACCGGGCTGCTCGACGACGGCCCCGAACCGGTGCGGGCGGCCCTGGCGACCGTCCTCGGAGCGGCCGGTCCTCCCGTCTCACGGCCGCTCCGCGGTGAGCTGCTCGAGGTCCTGCTCGCCCATGAGCGCGACCCGGGCGTGCTGGGCGCGCTGCTGCACGCGGCGGCCGCACAGCGCGGGGAGGACGGCGACCGCATGCGCGACCTGGTCCGCCGTACCGGCCTGCTGCTGGTCCGTACCCCGGACGGCGCGACCCGTTTCGACCGGGGACTGGTCGACCTGGGTCGGCACGTGCCCGGATTCGCCGCCCTGATGGCCCGCTGGCTCGCCGACACCCCGGACGAGTGGGCCGCGGTGGTGGGCCCGAGCACCCGCCGGATGCTGGGAAACCTGGCCGGGGTACGGGTCCCCGCGTGACCGCGGACACGTGCGCCCGGTCACAGCGACCGTGCCGGTGTGAGCCGAGTCCGGCAAACATGGCACCCTTAGACCTGCGTAAGAGGGACAACGGACACAGGTTCGAGGAGAGGTCACAGTGCAGCGCTGGCGTGGCTTGGAGGACATCCCCGAGGACTGGGGGCGCAGCGTCGTCACCATCGGTTCCTATGACGGGGTGCACCGCGGTCACCAGGTGATCATCCGGCATGCCGTGGACCGCGCCCGGCAGCTGGGCATCCCCGCCGTCGTCGTCACCTTCGACCCGCACCCCAGCGAGGTCGTCCGCCCCGGCAGCCACCCGCCGCTGCTCGCCCCGCACCACACCCGCGCCGAGCTGATGGCGCAGCTGGGCGTGGACGCGGTGCTGATCCTCCCCTTCACCAGCGAGTTCTCGAGGCTGTCGGCCGCCGACTTCGTGGTGAAGGTGCTGGTCGACCGGCTGCACGCCAAGGCGGTGGTGGAAGGCCCCAACTTCCGCTTCGGCCACAAGGCCGCGGGCAACGTCGAGTTCCTGACCGAGCAGGGCAAGGTGTACGACTTCGAGGTCGAGGTCGTCGACCTGTTCGTGCGCGGTGAGGCGGGCGGCGGCGAGCCGTTCTCCTCGACGCTGACCCGGCGGCTGGTCGCCGAGGGCGACATGGCGGGCGCCCGCGAGATCCTGGGCCGCCCGCACCGCGTGGAGGGCGTGGTCGTGCGCGGCGCCCAGCGCGGCCGCGAGCTGGGCTTCCCCACCGCCAACGTGGAGACGCTCCCGCACACCGCGATCCCGGCCGACGGCGTCTACGCCGGGTTCCTGCATGCCCAGGGCGAGGCGATGCCGGCCGCGATCTCCGTCGGCACCAACCCGCAGTTCGACGGCACCGAGCGCACGGTGGAGGCGTACGCCATCGACCGCGTCGGCCTCGACCTGTACGGGCTGCACGTCGCCGTCGACTTCCTGGCCTACGTCCGCGGCCAGGCCAAGTTCGACTCCCTGGAGGCCCTGCTGGAGCAGATGGCCGAGGACGTCAAGCGCTGCCGGGAGCTGGTGGCGGCCGAGGAGGCCGAGGAGGTCTAGCGGCGGTCCGGCTGGACATACGCCGAAGGGCGGCCGGTGTGACATCACACCGGCCGCCCTTCGGCGTTCCCGCTACTGCTGCGGAGGCTGCCCCGGCTGCGGAGGCTGACCCTGCTGCTGGGGCTGCTGGGGCTGCTGGGGCTGCTGGGGCTGCTGGGGCTGCTGGGGCTGCTGGGGTGCCTGCGGTGCTTGCGGTGCCTGGTCCTGCGGCGCGGGCTGGCCCGGCTGCGGGAATCCGTAACCACCGGGCGGGGCCGGAGGAACGGGCGGCTGGGCGCCCGGCTGCGGGTAGCCGTAACCCGGCTGGGGCTGCGCCTGCGGCTGGTACGGCTGGGCCGTCGGCTGTGGACCGCCGGGGTGACCGGGCTGCGGCCCGCCGTACAGCTCCTGCTGCGGGGGCGGGCCCTGCGGAGGCGGGCCCTGCGGGGGCGGCCCCTGCGGAGGCTGGCCCTGCTGGGGCGGGTACGGCTGCGCAGGCTGCTGCTGCGGATACGGCTGTCCGGGCGCGTACGGCTGCGGCTGGGGCTGGCCCGGCGCGTAGTACTGCTGACCGGGGCCGGGCAGCGGCTGACCCGGCAGTGGCGGGGCGGCCACCGGCGGCGGATTGCCGTCGCTGGTCCACAGGCCGTGCATCTGCTGGTGCCGTACGAAGTCCTCGGCGACCATCGCCGCCAGGTTGAAGTACGACTCCCGCACCTTCGGCCGCATCATGTCGAGGTCGACCTCGGCGCCGGCGGCCAGGTGCTCGTCGAAGGGGACGACCACGACACCCCGGCAGCGCGTCTCGAAGTGCTGCACGATGTCCTCGACCTTGATCATCTTGCCGGTCTCGCGGACCCCGGAGATGACCGTGATGGACCGGGAGACGAGATCGGCGTACCCGTGCGCGGACAGCCAGTCCAGCGTCGTGCTCGCGCTGCTCGCACCGTCGACCGACGGCGTCGAGATGATGATCAGCTGGTCGGCGAGGTCGAGCACCCCGCGCATGGCGCTGTACAGCAGACCGGTGCCGGAGTCGGTGAGGATGATCGGGTACTGCCTGCCGAGCACGTCGATCGCGCGCCGGTAGTCCTCGTCGTTGAACGTGGTCGAGACGGCCGGGTCGACGTCGTTGGCGATGATCTCCAGGCCGGACGGCGCCTGCGAGGTGAACCGGCGGATGTCCATGTACGAGTTGAGGTACGGGATGGCCTGGACCAGGTCACGGATGGTGGCCCCGGTCTCCCGGCGCACCCGGCGGCCCAGCGTGCCCGCGTCCGGGTTGGCGTCGATGGCGAGGATCTTGTCCTGCCGCTCGGTGGCGAGGGTCGAGCCGAGCGCGGTGGTCGTGGTGGTCTTGCCGACACCGCCCTTGAGGCTGATCACCGCTATCCGGTAGCAGGAGAGCACCGGCGTACGGATCAGCTCCAGCTTCCGCTGCCGCTCGGCCTCCTCCTTCTTGCCACCGATCTTGAACCGGGAGGACGCGGCGGTGGGCCGGCCGCTCTTCGCCTTCTGCTTCTTGTTGTTGAGCAGCCGGTCGGAGGACAGCTCCACGGCGGCGGTGTAACCCAGCGGCGCGGCACCGGGGTTGGTCATCTGCCGCTGGTCGTGCTGGATGGGCTGCGGCCAGGCGGTACCGGCACGGGGGTCGACGGGCTGCTGGGGCGCGTGCACCTCCTGCCCGGGCTGCGGCGCCTGAGCCGGCGCAGCGGGCTGGGCGGCGGCGTGCGGCTGCTGCGGAGCCGGCGCTTCCCCCTGCGGTACGGGCTGACCGGGCTGACCGGGCTGCGGGAAGCCGTAGCCACCGGGCTGGGCCGGGGGTACCGGAGGCTGTGCACCGGGCTGCGGGAAGCCGTAGCCGCTCGGGGCGGGGGCCTGGGCGACCGGAGGCACGGGGGCGCCGGGGTAGCCGTAACCTCCCTGCGCGTCCGGGGCCGGAGGCTGCGGGGCCTGCGGCCGGCCGGGGGACGGGAAGCCGTAGCCGTCCGGTGCCTGCGGCGGGACGGGCGCACCCGGCTGCGGAAAGCCGTAGCCCCCGGGCTGGGCCTGGGGTGCCGGAGGCTGCGGGCCGGGCTGGGCCGCGGGTACCGGAGGCTGCGGGCCGGGCTGCTGGGCCGGGGGTTGCTGCCAGGCGGCGGGCGCGGGCTGCGGCGCCTGCGGCTGGAACGGCGGCTGCTGCCCGGGCACGCCCGCGGGGCCCTGCGCGGCGGCGGGCTGGGGGAGAGGCTGTGGCTGACCGGGCGTGGGCTCCGGCGCCGCGGCCGGCTGCGCGGGCCACTGGGCGGCGGGCGCGGGCGCCGCGGGCTGGTACGACGGCGGCAACGGCGGTACCGCGGCGGGCGGCGTCGGAGGCGTCGGCGGCGGAGTCCAGGCGGTGGGGACGGCGTCCTCGGGAGCCGGGGGCGCCTCCTGCGGGGCAGCCGGGGCCGGGGTGGGAGCGGTGGCGGCGGGTACGGCGTCCTGAGGTGCCGGCGCGGTGTCCTCGGGGTCGGTGACCGGCTCGGGTTCGGGCTCGGGTTCGGACGACTGCTCGGCGACGACGGCGTCTCCGTAGGCGGCCACTTCGGACGCGGGGCGGGCTTCACCGTGTGCCTCGGCCTGGGCCTGGGCGTCGGCCTGGGCCTGGGCGTCGGTGTCGGCCGGGGCCTGGGCGTCGGTGTCGGCGTCGCTGTCGACGGCCGCCTCCTGCGACTCGGCCGCATGGGCCTGCTCGGGCTCCTCGGCAGCCTCCTCGGCGTCCTCGGCCGGAGCGGGTTCCTGGACAGGCGCGGCCGCCTCAGCCCTACCGTCCATCTCAAGGGCGCCGACGGCGACGGACTCGTCGCTCGGGTCCTCGTTCTCCTCGCGTGCGTCGGCCGACGGCTCGTCCTCGGAGTCGCTCACGTCGTCGGTGACGAGGCGCAGCGAGTCGTGCCGACCGACGGGCTCGGACGCCTCGGCTTCCCCGGCCGCCTCCGCGACCGTCTCCTCGTCCTCGTCCTCGTCCGCGCCCTCGGTCACGCCGTCGGCGTCCACCGGAAGCGCGGCCACGGCGGCCGGCTGCTCGGCTGCCTCGGCGATCTCGCGCTTGAGGGCGACCGCGGAGAACCGCATCGTCGCGCCGCTCTCCAGGTCGCCGTTGTCCGCCTCCGGCTCCGGTCCGGGCTCCGGTGCCTGCTCTTCGGCGGCAGGACGCTGCGGCTCGAAGCCCACCGGCAGTTGCGGCACGGCCACCGGGCTCCCGGCGGGCGGCACGGCAGCGGCGGCCGGTACGACCGGCTCGGCAGGCGGCGTCGGCGGCGCGGGCGGCGTGAACGGTGCGGCGGGTGTCGTGGTGGCCGGCGGGGTGAAGGGCGCTCCCGGAGCGGACGCCGGCGGCGGGGTGAAGGCTGCCCCGGGCGTCGCCGCGGGCGCGGGGGTGAAGGGCGCTCCCGGCGTTGACACGGGCGCAGGTGTGAACGGTGCTCCGGGAGTTGACGCGGGCGGTGGCGTGAAGGGTGCCCCGGGCGTCACCGCGGGGGCGGACGGGTGCGGCGCCCCCGGTGCCGAAGCCGCCGGTGGCGTGACGGGCCCACCGGGACGCGCGGCGGCCGGTGGCGTGAACGGCGCTCCGGGGGTCGACGCGGGCGGCGGTGTGTACGGCGCACCCGGAGTCGAGGCCGGCGGCGGTGCGAACGGCGCACCCGGAGTCGAGGCCGGCGGCGGTGTGTACGGCGCGGTTCCCGGCCCGGACGCCGGTGCGGGCGGAGCCGGCGGCGGGTTGAACGCGGCTCCCGGTCCCGGTGTCCGGCCCGCCTGCTGGGCATGCGGAGGAGGCGTCAGCCCGGGGATCGGCGCTCCCGGCGGGAACGGCGAACGAGGGGCACCGGCAGGTGTCGTACCGGCGCCGGACGGTGAGCCCGCACCCGGCCCGCCGGAACCCTCGGCGCCACCAGGGCCCCCCGCGGCGTTCTGCGTGTACCAGGCGGGCGGCGCGTAGTCGATCGTGAACTCGCCCGTCATCTCGTTGAGGGACTCCGCGTCGGGCTGGTCGTCGCCGGGTGTGGCCCAGCCCCCGCGGTTCCCGTCCCGATCGCTGCTCACAGTTCCTCCTGGTGTGGTCGAGCACCCTCATGCCGTGCCGGCGCGACGACCGTGTCGTGTCGTTCTCAGCATCCGTATTCGTGTGAGGTAGTCCGATCCACCGGCTCTCCCCCTCGGGGGACCGACGTCGTGTTCACGGTCCTGACGTCGCACCCCCACTCCAAGCCTAATCACCACGAGCCGCACCTCGGCAGGCCCGTCCGCCTCTCGACGGACGTCCACCTGGTCACACCCTGCCCGGAAGTGGTGTGCGCGGCTTTCGTATTGCCGAACAATCGATGAACAAAGCGGGCAAGTATCTTCAGTTCGGACATCAGTTGACGGTTCGCCGGGAGATAGGGTGAGCGGGTGTTCGCGTGAGCACAGCTGAACCGGCCCCGCAGAGCGGGGCGTTGCGCGCGGACGCCACGGGGGACGGGGGAGTGCGAGGTGTGCACGGCACATGCCGCGACCTTCCCGGAAGTTCTGCCGTGCGCGTAGCGCGCAGCAGAGAAGGAAGGAACTGTTCGGCGTGAGCTTCGGCCCACCTCCATCCGTCTACACACAGTCCGCGCTGGCCGCCGACGGCGAGCGCCGGAGGCGGCGCAGACGTCTGTCCGGGGTGCTGGCGGCCGCCGTGGCCGTCGCGCTGGCCGTGGGCGGCACGCTGATGCTGACCGGGGGCGGCGGCACGTCCTCCGGCACCCCGCGGGCCGCCGCCCCGGCCCCGGACGCGATACGGCAGACCGTCGAGAAGGCCCCGGCCTCGCCCGAGGGGCAGGTGGTGGTCGACCACTACGAGGAGAACCTCCCCAAGGAGAGCGATCCCAGCCCGCGTTACGCCCCCGGCACCTGGGCCACCGGCAAGATCCTGGCCAAGGGCATCGGCACGAAGATCATCGGCGTGCGGATCGAACCCGGCGCCGACGACACTGCCTGGACCCTCCAGCTCGACGGTCACCTCTGCGCCACCACCGGCCACGTGACCGCCGACGGCCGTACGGCGGTCGTGGTGCAGCCCGCCAAGCGCAAGGGCACCAAGGACGCCGGCATCTGCGACGAGGTCGTCTTCCTCGACCTGAACACCGGCAAGAAGCTGTGGACGGCCACGATGCCCTCGGCACGCGAGGCCTACGTCACCAACACGAACCTCACGCTGGCCGAGGGGGTCGTGGCGGTGGCCTGGGGACATGGTTCGGTGGCCTACGACATGGCGCACGGCAAGCGGCTGTGGAACAGCTCGACCGGCGCCAGGTGCGTCGACAAGGGCTTCGCCGGCGGCGGCGCGCTGCTCGCGCTGGAGAGCTGCGGCGAGGGGACCGACACCACGTACCGGGTGCAGCGGCTCACCCCGCACACCGGAGAACCCGAGTGGACGTACAAGGTGGCGGCCGGCGTCCAGGACGTCTTCCTGCCCTCCGCCGACCCGCCGGTGCTCGCCGTCGCGGCCGGGGACACCCTCGTCACCGACCTCATCACCCTCGACGGCGACGACGGCGGCAAACTCGCCACCATCTCCATGGGCGGCGACGCCTACGACCCCCGGTGCGGCGACCGCTACTTCTCCGCGGGGTTCTTCGGGGACGTCGAGAACTGCGACGGCGTGGTCGTCGGACCCGACCGGGTCTTCGTCACCAGCAAGGACCAGTCCGAGATCGACCAGCCGGAGAACTGGATCGTCGCCTTCGACCGGAAGACCGGCAGAACCGAGGGCAAGCTCGACGGCCGCTCCCTGGAACCCGTCGTCCCGCTGCGGATGAGCGGCGACCGGCTGCTGGTCCTCCGCGCCAGCCTCAGCGACATCGAGCCGTCCGCCGTGCTCAGCTGGGACCCGCGGACCGGCAGGCAGACGCCGTACCTGCTCTTCGGTCTGCCGTCCGACGAGGAGGGCGAACTCGCCGACCCGACGCAGGCGGACATCGTGGTGGAACAGGGCCGGGTGTTCTTCGCCAAGCGGGAACTCGCGGCCGACGACAAGCACCCCCGGGCCGCGGTGCTCTCCGTGCTCGGCATCGGCGGCGCGGAGACCGGCTGACCCCCGCCGACGGGCGGCACGCGCGCGTGCCGCCCCGCGGGCGGCGCCGGGTCACTGCGCGGCGAGGCCGCCGTTGCGCTCCGTGGGCTCCAGGTCGAACTCCCCGTCACGGGCGCCCAGTACGAAGGCCCGCCACTCCGCCTCCGTGTACCGCAGCACGGTGCCCGGGTCGAGCGACGACCGCATCGCCACCGCGCCCTCGGGCAGGTAGGCGATCTCCACCCGCTCCTCGTCCTGCTCGGTACCGGGCGCGCAGTGCCACTCGACGCCCGAGATGTCGAGCGCGTAGAGCTCGTCCCGTTCCCGCTCCTTGCGTGCCTTCGTCTCCTCAGCCGTCTCGCTCATCCCGCGGCGACCCCTTCCCGACGTCCGTAAGCTGTGACCGTCACACTACTGGCGGTCGTACCCGCTCGTCGGGGCCTGTGGACAACCGCCCGGACCCCGGTCGGAGACCGTCATCGGCACTGGTACCCTTGACGACGGCCGTTTGTGTACGCACCCCCGGAGTCCCCCGTGGACCCTGGAGGCAGCGCCCAGCGGATCCCCGCCTCCCGAGTAACGGAAGCTCTCCCGCGATGCAGACCGGGAGCACTCGGTGGCAACACACAGACTACGAGGAGTACGCGTGTCGCTCGACGCCGCTACGAAGAAGCAGATCATCGGCGAGTTCGGTACCAAGGAGGGTGACACCGGCTCCCCCGAGGTCCAGGTCGCTCTGCTCTCCCGTCGGATCTCCGACCTGACCGAGCACCTCAAGACCCACAAGCACGACCACCACTCCCGTCGTGGTCTGCTGATCCTGGTCGGTCAGCGCCGCCGCCTGCTGCAGTACCTGGCGAAGAAGGACATCCAGCGCTTCCGTGCGCTGGTCGACCGCCTGGGCATCCGCCGCGGTGCGGCGGGCGCCAAGTAAGACGCCATGAAGGGAGCGGTTCCCGGAGAGAAACCCGGGGCCGCTCCCTTTGCCGTACGTACGGAAACGTGCGGAGTGTCACTCACGCTTTGTAGTGTGGTAGCACAACGCAATACGCACGACACAGCACGAACAAGGAACGACGAACAAGGAGAGGCGCACCCAAGCCGCCGCCGGTCCTCGGTAGTGGCCCCCGGGGGGAAGCGAGCCCCGGGTGCTTCGATCGAAGACCGGCCCGCACAGCACGGCGCGCTTCTCCGCAACCGTCCCACTGCCACACGGGCAGACCGGGACAAAAGACGTAACGCAGACGAAAGTAACGGAGAAAACGCTAGTGGAGAACGAGACCCACTACGCCGAGGCTGTCATCGACAACGGCGCCTTCGGTACCCGCACCATCCGCTTCGAGACGGGCCGCCTGGCCAAGCAGGCCGCCGGCTCCGCCGTGGCGTACCTGGACGACGACACCATGGTGCTGTCGGCCACCACCGCCTCCAAGAACCCCAAGGACCAGCTCGACTTCTTCCCCCTCACGGTGGACGTCGAGGAGCGGATGTACGCCGCCGGCAAGATCCCGGGTTCCTTCTTCCGCCGTGAGGGCCGGCCGAGCGAGGACGCGATCCTCACCTGCCGTCTGATCGACCGCCCGCTGCGCCCGTCCTTCAAGAAGGGCCTGCGCAACGAGATCCAGGTCGTCGCCACCATCATGGCGCTCAACCCCGACCACCTGTACGACGTCGTCGCGATCAACGCCGCGTCCGCGTCCACCCAGCTGGCCGGTCTGCCCTTCTCCGGCCCGATCGGCGGCGTCCGCGTCGCGCTGATCAACGGCCAGTGGGTCGCCTTCCCGACGCACTCCGAGCTCGAGGACGCCGTCTTCGACATGGTGGTCGCCGGTCGCGCCCTGGAGGACGGCGACGTCGCGATCATGATGGTCGAGGCCGAGGCCACCGAGAAGACCATCCAGCTGGTCAAGGGCGGCGCCGAGGCGCCGACCGAGGAGGTCGTCGCCGCCGGTCTGGAGGCCGCGAAGCCCTTCATCAAGGTCCTGTGCAAGGCGCAGGCCGACCTCGCCGCCAAGGCCGCCAAGCCGACCGGTGAGTTCCCGATCTTCCTCGACTACCAGGACGACGTCCTGGAGGCGCTGTCCGCCGCCGTCCGCCCGGAGCTCGCCTCCGCGCTGACCATCGCGGGCAAGCAGGAGCGCGAGGCCGAGCTGGACCGCGTCAAGGGTCTCGCCGCCGAGAAGCTGCTCCCCGAGTTCGAGGGCCGCGAGAAGGAGATCTCCGCCGCGTACCGCTCGCTCACCAAGCAGCTGGTCCGCGAGCGCGTGATCAAGGAGAAGAAGCGCATCGACGGCCGCGGCGTCACGGACATCCGTACGCTCGCCGCCGAGGTCGAGGCCATCCCGCGGGTGCACGGCTCCGCGGTGTTCGAGCGTGGCGAGACCCAGATCCTGGGCGTCACCACCCTCAACATGCTCCGGATGGAGCAGCAGCTGGACACCCTCTCCCCGGTGACCCGCAAGCGCTACATGCACAACTACAACTTCCCGCCGTACTCCACCGGCGAGACCGGCCGCGTCGGGTCCCCGAAGCGCCGCGAGATCGGCCACGGCGCCCTCGCGGAGCGCGCCCTCGTGCCGGTCCTGCCGACGCGCGAGGAGTTCCCCTACGCGATCCGCCAGGTCTCCGAGGCGCTGAGCTCCAACGGCTCGACGTCCATGGGTTCGGTCTGCGCCTCCACCATGTCGCTGCTGAACGCCGGTGTGCCGCTGAAGGCCCCCGTCGCCGGTATCGCCATGGGCCTGATCTCCCAGGACATCGACGGCGAGACGCACTACGTCACCCTCACCGACATCCTCGGTGCCGAGGACGCCTTCGGTGACATGGACTTCAAGGTCGCCGGCACCAAGGAGTTCGTGACCGCCCTCCAGCTCGACACCAAGCTGGACGGCATCCCGGCCTCCGTCCTGGCCGCCGCCCTCAAGCAGGCCCGGGACGCCCGCCTCCACATCCTCGACGTGATGATGGAAGCGATCGACAAGCCTGACGAGATGTCCCCCAACGCCCCGCGGATCATCACCGTCAAGATCCCCGTGGACAAGATCGGCGAGGTCATCGGCCCCAAGGGCAAGATGATCAACCAGATCCAGGAGGACACCGGCGCCGAGATCACCATCGAGGACGACGGCACGATCTACATCGGTGCCGCCGACGGCCCGTCCGCCGAGGCCGCCCGTACGACCATCAACGGCATCGCGAACCCGACGATGCCCGAGGTCGGCGAGCGCTACCTGGGCACGGTCGTGAAGACGACGACGTTCGGCGCCTTCGTCTCGCTCCTCCCCGGCAAGGACGGTCTGCTGCACATCTCGCAGATCCGCAAGCTGGCCGGCGGCAAGCGCGTGGAGAACGTCGAGGACGTCCTCGGTGTGGGCCAGAAGGTCCAGGTCGAGATCGCCGAGATCGACTCCCGCGGCAAGCTCTCCCTCGTCCCCGTGATCGAGGGCGAGGAAGGTTCCTCCGAGGACGCGAAGGACGACACCGACAAGTGACGTCGAGCAGCTCCACGGCGACGGCCCGCACCTCCTCGGAGGCGCGGGCCGTCGCCCGTACCCAAACCCTGATCAAGGGCGAGAACGGCATCGGCACGGTCCGCAAGACCACCCTCCCCGGCGGCCTGCGCATCGTCACCGAGACCCTGCCCTCGGTCCGCTCCGCGACCTTCGGCATCTGGGCCAACGTCGGCTCCCGCGACGAGACCCCCGCCCTGAACGGCGCCACGCACTACCTGGAGCACCTGCTCTTCAAGGGCACCGCGCGCCGCTCCGCCCTGGACATCTCCGCCGCCGTCGACGCCGTCGGCGGCGAGATGAACGCGTTCACGGCGAAGGAGTACACGTGCTACTACGCACGCGTGCTCGACACCGACCTGCCGCTCGCCATAGACGTCGTCTGCGACATGCTGACCGGTTCGCTCATCCTCGAAGAGGACGTGAACGTCGAGCGCGGCGCGATCCTCGAAGAGATCGCCATGACCGAGGACGACCCCGGCGACTGCGTGCACGACCTGTTCGCGCACACCATGTTCGGCGACAACGCCCTCGGCCGCCCGGTCCTCGGCACCGTCGACACCGTCAACGCCCTCACCGCCGACCGCATCCGCCGCTTCTACAAGAAGCACTACGACCCCACCCACCTGGTGGTCGCCGCGGCCGGCAACGTCGACCACAACAAGGTCGTACGACAGGTCCGCGCCGCCTTCGAGAAGGCCGGCGCCTTCAGGACGGCGGCGGCCACCCCCGTCGCCCCGCGCGACGGCAGCCGTACGATCCGCACCGCGGGTCGCGTCGAACTCCTCGGCCGCAAGACCGAGCAGGCGCACGTGGTCCTCGGCATGCCCGGACTGGCCCGCACCGACGACCGCCGCTGGGCACTCGGCGTGCTCAACACCGCCCTCGGCGGCGGCATGTCCTCCCGGCTCTTCCAGGAGGTCCGCGAGAAGCGCGGCCTGGCCTACAGCGTGTACTCCTACACCTCGGGCTTCGCCGACTGCGGCCTGTTCGGCGTCTACGCCGGCTGCCGTCCTTCGCAGGTCCACGACGTCCTCAAGATCTGCCGGGACGAACTCGACCAGGTCGCCGAGCACGGTCTGCCGGACGAGGAGATAGGGCGTGCCATCGGCCAGCTCCGGGGCTCCACGGTGCTCGGCCTTGAGGACACCGGCGCGCTGATGAACCGCATCGGCAAGAGCGAGCTGTGCTGGGGCGAGCAGATGTCCGTCGACGACATGCTGGCCCGGATAGCGGCCGTGACCCCGGACGAGGTCCGCTCCGTCGCCCGCGACATCCTGGGACAGCGCCCGTCGCTGTCGGTCATCGGCCCGCTCAAGGACAAGCAGGCCGCCCGCCTGCACGACGCCGTCGCCTGACACACCACCGGTAAGGAACGAAGAAGATGAGCAAGCTGCGCGTGGCGGTCCTCGGCGCCAAGGGCCGGATCGGCTCCGAGGCCGTCAAGGCGGTCGAGGCCGCCGAGGACCTGGAGCTGGTCGCCGCCCTCGGCCGGGGCGACAAGCTGGAGGTGCTGGAGGCGTCCGGCGCCCAGGTCGCCGTCGAACTCACCACCCCCGCCTCGGTGATGGGCAACCTCGACTTCTGCGTACGGCACGGCATCCACGCCGTCGTCGGCACGACGGGCTGGACCGACGAGCGCCTCGCGCAGCTGAAGGGCTGGCTCGCCCAGTCCCCGGAGACCGGCGTGCTCATCGCCCCGAACTTCTCCATCGGCGCCGTGCTGACGATGAAGTTCGCCCAGATCGCCGCCCCCTACTTCGAGTCGGTGGAGGTCGTCGAACTCCACCACCCGAACAAGGTCGACGCCCCCTCCGGCACCGCCACCCGCACGGCCCAGCTCATCGCCGAGGCCCGTGCGAAGGCCGGCACCGCGCCCGCCCCGGACGCCACGGTCACGGCCCTGGACGGCGCACGGGGAGCCAGCGTCGACGGCGTTCCGGTCCACGCGGTCCGCCTCCGCGGCCTCCTCGCCCACCAGGAGGTCCTGCTGGGCGGCGAGGGCGAGACCCTCACCGTCCGCCACGACTCCCTCCACCACAGCAGCTTCATGCCGGGCATCCTGCTCGGCGCCCGCCGCGTGGTCACGACTCCCGGCCTGACCTTCGGCCTGGAGAACTTCCTCGACCTGGGCTGATACGAGACCACCTGACATGCGCGCGAAGATCTCCTACGCCGTCACGGCCGCCGTCCTGGTGTTCTACTTCGTCCTGGTCGGCAGCCGGGGCGTGATGCTCATCCAGACCGGCACGCTCCTCACCGTCACCTTCGGCGTGGCGGTGCTCATCCTGCCGGTCATCGGCCTGTGGTTCCTGTGGAAGAACACCCAGTTCGTCCGCAAGGCCAACGCCCTCGCCACCGAACTCGACGCCGAGGGCGGCCTGCCCGTGGACGAGCTCAAGCGCACGCCCGGCGGCCGCATCGACCGGGACTCGGCCGACGAGGTCTTCGCCAAGCGCAAGGCCGAGACTGAGGCCGCCCCCGACGACTGGCGCAGCTGGTTCCGGCTCGCCGTCGCCTACCACGACGCCCGCGACACCCCGCGCGCCCGCAAGGCGATGCAACGCGCCATCGCCCTGCACGACGGCAAGCCGGCCGAGGCCTGACCCCCACGGCGCACGAGCCGAAGAGGCCGAGCCGACAAGGCCGAAGCGAAGAGGCCGAAGCGAAGGGGCCGGTCCGCACACCGCGGGCCGGCCCCTTCCTCATGCGTCACGCGCCCACGCGCTCAGCCCCGCCGGTACTCGGCCGCCCACGCCTCCACGACGTCCGCCGCACGGTCGAAGGCCGAGGACCGGCCCACGAAGTCCATCCCGTGCGTGGTCAGCAGCGGAGCCGTGTCATCGGCCGGCCGGTCCTTGCGTACGAGCGTCAGCGCCTGCCCCTGCACCGTGCGCGGCAGCCCCAGCCAGCGCACCGGCTGCTGAGCCGTGCGCACCGAGACGACCCGCTTCCACGGGACCGTCCGCGTGGACAGCAGACTCACCTTTCGCACCCCACGCGAGCTCACCCACACGCCCATGCGCAGTATCCGCAGCGCGGCCGCGATGATCAGCAGAGCGATGCCGAGCACCACGGCGGCGGAGGAGAGCGAGCCGGTCAGCGCCAGCGCGACCGCCGCGAACAGTACGAAGGAGGCGAGCAGCAGCCACAGGGCGGCCCCGCCCACCCGCCAGGGACCGGGCCGGTAGGGGCGCCGCCAGCGGTCGCGGTCGTCGTACGGCAGCGCACTGTCAGGTGCCGCGTCGAAGGTGCGGTCGGCCGTCAGGAAGGGCAGGGGCACGGCTGGTCCTCACTCAATCCATGCGTGGGCTGTGCCCGGTGAGGCTATCCGGCCGTGTCCCCGCCCACCACTCACGGGGGTCCGGAAGGGTCAGTGCCCCTGAGAGGCCTGTGACTGCTGGGTCTGCGTACTGGACGGCGTGGACAGCGCCGGCATGCCCAGGACCAGGGCACCCACCAGCCCGGCCACCAGGGTGAGCCCGAGCAGCCACCGCCCGGCTATCTGACTCACGGACGACCGCTGGCGGGGCGGCGGAGCGACATTGCTGCGGAACCTGTCGGCTTCGGCCACGAAGGCGAACGGGACGGGTTCACGCTTGCTGAACATCGGGGGTGTCTCCTCTCGGGGACGGAGGGGCGGGAGGGATCGAACGAATCGCTCTCACCGACACAGACGAGCGAACGAAGCGATAGGTGCCCGGTTGCCCCGAATTCACAGAACTTCACCGAAGTTCGGTGAAGATGTCGCACCCAGCCACCGAACGCCCCGATGTCAGTGCCGGGCCGTAGAGTGGGCGCCGCCCGAAAGAAGTGATGGAAGGACCCGCCGAGCCGTGACCGACACCCCCGCCGACGACCTCAAGCCCAGCTTCCGCAGCGAAGTCACCGTCGAACTGGTCAAACACAGCGCGGCCGACTCCGACGTGCTGTGGGCGGCCCGCGTCTCCACCGCCGGCGAGCAGTCCCTGGACGAGCTGAAGAAGGACCCGGAGCGCTCCAAGGGCCTGATCAACTACCTCATGCGGGACCGGCACGGCAGCCCCTTCGAGCACAACTCGATGACCTTCTTCATCAGCGCCCCGATCTTCGTCTTCCGCGAGTTCATGCGACACCGGGTGGGCTGGTCGTACAACGAGGAGTCGGGCAGGTACCGGCAGCTCGAACCCGTCTTCTACGTTCCCGACGAGTCCCGCAAGCTCGTCCAGGAGGGCCGTCCCGGCAAGTACGTCTTCGTCGAGGGCACCCAGGCCCAGCAGGAACTCGTCGGCCGGACGATGGAGGACTCCTACCGGCAGGCGTACCAGGCGTACCAGGAGATGCTCGCCGCCGGTGTCGCCCGCGAGGTCGCCCGGGCGGTGCTGCCCGTCGGGCTGTTCTCCTCGATGTACGCCACCTGCAACGCACGCTCGCTGATGCACTTCCTCGGGCTGCGCACCCAGCACGAGCTGGCCAGGGTGCCCTCCTTCCCGCAGCGGGAGATCGAGATGGTCGGCGAGAAGATGGAGGCGGAGTGGGCCCGGCTCATGCCGCTCACCTACGCCGCCTTCAACGCCAACGGCCGGGTCGCGCCGTAGTACGGCCCAGTCGTCCTGCCGCTTGTCGTGCTCGGCACAGATGTACGGATCAGCCTCGCGAGGTGTCCGTATTGCGGCATTTAGAGAAGTTCATCTAGCCTGATCAAACGGACCCGGCACTGCTTGAACCCCCGAGCAGGCAGTGCCGGGCTCCGCATTTGTCCGGACTTTCCCCGCACCCCGAGGGCAGACCGCGCCGTGAGCACCGAGTAGCGTGTAACCCATGGCTCCGACCTCCACTCCGCAGACCCCCTTCGGGCGGGTCCTCACCGCCATGGTCACGCCCTTCACGGCGGACGGCGCGATCGACCTCGACGGCGCGCAGCGGCTTGCCACCCACCTGGTGGACGCAGGCAACGACGGCCTGATCATCAACGGGACCACCGGCGAGTCCCCCACCACCAGCGACGCGGAGAAAGCGGACCTCGTACGAGCCGTACTGGAGGCGGTCGGCGACCGTGCCCACGTCGTCGCCGGCGTCGGCACCAACGACACCCGTCACAGCATCGAGCTGGCCCGCGAGGCCGAGCGCGTCGGAGCCCACGGCCTGCTGGTCGTCACGCCGTACTACAACAAGCCCCCGCAGGAGGGCCTGTACCGGCACTTCACGACCGTCGCCGACGCCGCCGGGCTGCCCGTCATGCTCTACGACATCCCCGGCCGCAGCGGCGTGCCCATCAACACCGAGACGTTCGTCCGTCTCGCCGAGCACCCGAGGATCGTCGCCAACAAGGACGCCAAGGGTGACCTCGGCCGCGCCAGCTGGGCCATCGCCCAGTCCGGCCTCGCCTGGTACTCCGGCGACGACATGCTCAACCTGCCGCTGCTCTCCGTCGGCGCCGTCGGCTTCGTCTCGGTCGTCGGCCACCTGGTCACCCCCGACCTCAGGACCCTCGTCGACGCCTTCGTCGCCGGCGACGTCCAGAAGGCGGCGGAGATCCACCAGAAGCTGCTCCCGGTCTACACCGGCATGTTCCGCACCCAGGGCGTCATGACGGCCAAGGCCGCGCTCGCCCTCCAGGGACTGCCCTCCGGACCGCTGCGCGCCCCGATGGTCGAATGTTCGGCCGAGGAGATCGCCCAGCTCAAGATCGATCTTGCTGCCGGCGGGGTACAGCTCTGACAACAGACTTTGCGCGGCCGTCCGCGCAGCAAGGCTTCACAACTGAATAAGCGGGACCACCGGTGTGCCCGCACCCCACACAACGACAACTGCTTATGCACGAACGTCACGCACGCCACGTGCCCGACCGGTACGTGGCGTGCGTGGTGAGGAGAGTCTTTTGAGTCATCCGCATCCTGAACTCGCCCCGCCGCCGAAGCTCCCCGAAGGCGCCCTGCGGGTCACCCCGCTCGGCGGACTCGGTGAGATCGGCCGGAACATGACCGTCTTCGAGTACGGCGGCCGCCTGCTGATCGTCGACTGCGGAGTGCTCTTCCCCGAGGAGGAGCAGCCCGGAATCGACCTGATCCTGCCGGACTTCTCGTCCATCCGGGACCGCCTCGACGACGTCGAGGGCATCGTCCTCACCCATGGCCACGAGGACCACATCGGCGGCGTCCCCTTCCTGCTCCGCGAGAAGCCGGACATCCCGCTGATCGGCTCCAAGCTGACCCTCGCTCTCATCGAGGCGAAGCTCCAGGAGCACCGCATCCGCCCCTACACCCTGGAAGTGGCCGAGGGCCAGCGTGAACGCGTCGGGCCCTTCGACTGCGAGTTCGTCGCCGTCAACCACTCCATCCCCGACGCCCTCGCGGTCGCCATCCGCACCCCCGCCGGCATGGTGGTCCACACCGGCGACTTCAAGATGGACCAGCTTCCGCTGGACAACCGCCTGACCGACCTGCACGCGTTCGCACGGCTCAGCGAGGAGGGCATCGACCTGCTCCTCGCCGACTCGACGAACGCCGAGGTACCGGGCTTCGTCCCGCCCGAGCGCGACATCTCCAACGTGCTGCGCCAGGTCTTCGCCGGTGCCCGCAAGCGGATCATCGTGGCGAGCTTCGCCAGTCACGTCCACCGGATCCAGCAGATTCTGGACGCGGCCCACGAGTACGGCCGCCGGGTCGCCTTCGTCGGCCGTTCCATGGTCCGGAACATGGGCATCGCGCGGGACCTCGGCTACCTGAAGGTTCCGCCGGGTCTCGTCGTGGACGTCAAGACGCTCGACGACCTGCCCGACCACGACGTGGTCCTGGTCTGCACGGGCTCCCAGGGGGAGCCGATGGCCGCCCTGTCCCGGATGGCCAACCGCGACCACCAGATCCGCATCGTCGACGGCGACACGGTCATCCTGGCCTCGTCCCTCATCCCGGGGAACGAGAACGCGGTCTACCGCGTCATCAACGGCCTGACCCGCTGGGGCGCCAACGTCGTCCACAAGGGCAACGCCAAGGTGCACGTCTCCGGGCACGCCTCGGCGGGCGAGCTGCTGTACTTCTACAACATCTGCCGCCCGAAGAACCTGATGCCGGTCCACGGCGAGTGGCGGCACCTGCGCGCCAACGCGGAGCTCGGCGCCCTCACCGGTGTCCCGCACGACCGGATCGTCATCGCCGAGGACGGCGTCGTCGTCGACCTCGTCGCGGGCAAGGCGAAGATCGCCGGCAAGGTCCAGGCGGGTTACGTGTACGTCGACGGCCTCTCGGTCGGGGACGTCGGCGAGCCGGCCCTGAAGGACCGGAAGATCCTCGGCGACGAGGGCATCATCTCGGTCTTCGTGGTCGTCGACTCCTCCACGGGCAAGATCACGGGCGGCCCCCATGTGCAGGCCCGTGGCTCCGGCATCGAGGACGCCGCGTTCTCGGCCGTCCTCCCGAAGATCTCGGAGGTCCTGGAACGCTCGGCCCAGGACGGGGTCGTGGAGCCCCACCAGCTGCAGCAACTCATCCGCAGGACCCTCGGCAAGTGGGTCTCGGACACCTATCGGCGCAGGCCGATGATCCTCCCGGTGGTCGTGGAGGTCTGACCGAACCGGAGCGGGGTCCCTCGATTTGCGTCGAGGGACCCCGCTCCAGTACGTTTACGGCTCTGCCCGACCGGGAACCCCAGTGCTTCATGGACTGGATCCGGTTGCCCCGGACCGGGTGGAAATTCCGACTCAGAACTTCTGATAAAGTCGGAACCGCCGGAAAGGGAAACGCGAGAGCGAAAACCTGGAAAGCACCGAGGAAATCGGATCGAGAAAAGATCTGATAGAGTCGGAAACGCAAGACCGAAGGGAAGCCCGGAGGAAAGCCCGAGAGGGTGAGTACAAAGGAAGCGACCGTTCCTTGAGAACTCAACAGCGTGCCAAAAGTCAACGCCAGATATGTTGATACCCCGTCTCCGGCCGACATCGGCTGGGGCGTGGTTCCTTTGAAGAAATAACACAGCGAGGACGCTGTGAACGATCGGATCATTCCTCCGATCGTTCCGCTCTCGTGGTGTCGTCCCGATTACGGGAAAACATTCACGGAGAGTTTGATCCTGGCTCAGGACGAACGCTGGCGGCGTGCTTAACACATGCAAGTCGAACGATGAACCACTTCGGTGGGGATTAGTGGCGAACGGGTGAGTAACACGTGGGCAATCTGCCCTTCACTCTGGGACAAGCCCTGGAAACGGGGTCTAATACCGGATAACAC
>NZ_JAKQYH010000028.1:0-29137 GCF_022343545.1 Streptomyces arenae | reverse complement strand
CAGAGAGCGGCGCCGTCGATCACCGAAGGGCGGTCGACGATCAGGTCTGCTTGTGGGGCAGTCATGCGGATTGAATTTAGCGAGGCAAATGCAAAAATGCACGGCAGGAGGGCTCCTCGCCCGATCCCGCCGTGCCGCTATGTCCAAATATATCCTGCCACAAAACGGGCATATGGTTCGTGTTTGTGGAGTGTGTCACAGGGTTGAAACCTGGACGAAATTCCACCCGTTTAGCTCCGCAAAAACCGGGCAGAAGAACTCAGGTAACCCATCCACTGAAAAGTAATTCGGAATTGCTTTGAATTCAGGCCCCGGTAACACCGTCGACGCGCTCCACCGCCCGCCGGGCCCCCTCCGGCTCCCGGTCCCAGCCGCCAAGCCCTTCCGGCTTCCGACCCCAGCCGCCAAGCCCTTCCGGCTTCAGGTTCCGACCGGCCGGTCCCGCCGACTCCCGGTCCCAACCGCACAAGCCCACCGGCTCCCGGTTCCCACCGCCCGAGCCCGCCGACTCCCGGTCCCAACCGCACAAGCCCACCGGCTCCCGGTCCCCACCGCCCGAGCCCGCCGACTCCCGGTCCCAACCGCACAAGCCCACCGGCTCCCGGTCCCCACCGCCCGGGCCCACCGACTCCCGGTCCCAACCGCACAAGCCCACCGGCTCCCGGTCCCCACCGCCCGGGCCCACCGACTCCCGGTCCCAACCGCACAAGCCCACCGACTCCCGGTCCCCACCGCCCGAGCCCTCCGACTCCCGGTCCCAACCGCACAAGCCCACCGACTCCCGGTCCCAACCGCACAAGCCCACCGGCTTCCGGTTCCCGCCGCCCGAGCCCGCCGACTCCCGGTCCCAACCGCACAAGCCCACCGGCTCCCGACCGCAACCACTCGGCCCCTCCGGCTCCCGACCCCGGCCGCCCGGCCTCTCCCGCTTTCTGAGGGGGTGTCGTGAGTCTTGCGCCGCGGGCCGTGCTCGTGCATCGCACCACGGAGTACGAGGAGTTGGTCGCCCGGCACGGTACGCACGGGCAGGCCGCCTTCTTCCTGGCCTCCCGGGGCCGGGACATCGCGGAGGTCTCCGAGCGCCACCGCCGGGCCCGCCGGGCCCTGGCCGAGGTGACCTCCGCGATCCCGCTGGCCTGGCGCCGGACCCAGGTCGAACGGTCCGACCTGGACCGCTTCCTGTTCGCCCCCGAGGACGTGGTCGTGGTGGTCGGCCAGGACGGGCTGGTCGCGAACGTGGCCAAGTACCTGGACGGCCAGCCGGTGGTCGGCATCGACGCCGACCCCGGCCGCAACCCGGGGGTGCTGGTACGGCACCGGGCGGAGCAGGCGCCGGTACTGCTGGCCTCCGTCGGAAGCACCGGCGCCGACGAGCTGACGATGGTCGAGGCGGTCGCCGACGACACCCAGCGGCTCGTGGCGCTCAACGAGATCTACCTCGGTACCGCCGGTCATCAGACCGCCCGATACCGCCTGGGCCTCGAGGACGACGGGGGTGCCGTCGAGGCCCAGGCCTCCTCCGGGGTGCTGGTGGGCACCGGCACCGGGGCCACCGGCTGGCTGCGCTCCCTGTGGCAGGAGCGCGGCGCCCGGCTGACGCTGCCCGCGCCCACCGAGGACCGCCTGCTGTGGTTCGTCCGGGAGGCCTGGCCGTCGCCGGCGACCGGGACCTCCCTGGTCGCCGGCGAGCTGACCGCCGCCTCGGCCCTGACTCTCACCGTCGAGTCGGACCGCCTGATCGCCTTCGGCGACGGCATCGAGACCGACGCCCTGGAGCTGACCTGGGGCCAGACGGTCCGCGTCGGCACCTGCGCCCGCCGCCTCCGGCTGGTCGGCTGACCCCCCTCACAGCCGGGGGTCGACCGGCTCGGACTCCAGGGCGAGCACCGCGAACACCGCCTCGTGCACCCGCCACAGCGGCTCGCCGTCCGCGAGGCGGTCCAGGGCCTCCAGGCCCAGGGCGTACTCGCGGATCGCCAGCGACCGCTTGTGGTTGAGGGACCGCTTGCGCAGCCGGGTGAGGTTCTCCCGGCGGGTGTACTCGGGGCCGTAGACGATCCGCAGGTACTCACGGCCCCGGCACTTGATGCCGGGCTGGACCAGCCGCCCGTCCGGGCCCCGTACGACCGCCCCGACCGGCTTGACGACCATGCCCTCGCCGCCCCGCCCGGTCATCTCCAGCCACCAGTCGACGCCGGCCCGCACCGACTCCGGGTCGCCGGTGTCGACGTGGAGCCGGCGGGTGGTGCCCAGCAGACCGCTCGGGTCGTGCTCGACCAGCCGGTCCAGGAGGGCCAGTTGCTCGTCGTGCGGGAGCGCGGCGAGGCTGCGGCCCTGCACCGCGAGGAGCTGGAAGGGTGCCAGACGCACCCCGTCCAGTCCCTCGGTGGGCCAGCAGTAACGGCGGTACGCGTCGGTGAACGCGCCCGCCGCCATGGCGCGTTCACGCTGCCGGGCGCGCAGGCCGGTCACGTCGACGCCACGCTCCGCCGCGCTCCGCAGGGCGGCCAGGGCGCTCGGGAACACCGCGCCGGAGGCGGCGCCCACGGCGGCGTACTGGGTGCGCAGCAGCCCGTCGGCCTTCACCGACCAGGGCAGCAGCTCGGCGTCGAGCAGCAGCCAGTCGGTGGCGAGTTCGTCCCAGAGGCCGGCCGCGTCGACGGCCGCGCGGATCCGCCCGAGCACCTCCTCGGTCACCGTCTCGTCGTCGAAGAACGGGCGTCCGGTGCGGGTGTAGAGGGAGCCGGTGGGGCCGTGGGCGACACCGAAGCGCTTGTGCGCGGTCTCCGCGTCCCGGCAGACCAGCGCCACCGCCCGCGAGCCCATGTGCTTCTCCTCGCACACCACCCGGGCGACGCCGTCCCGCGCGTACTGCGCGAACGCCTCCGCCGGGTGCTCCAGGTAGTCGTCGAGGTGGCTGGTGGCGGTCGGCGCCATGGTCGGCGGCAGGTAGGGCAGCAGACGCGGGTCGACCGCGAAGCGGCTCATCACCTCCAGGGCGGCCGCCGCGTTCTCCTCGCGGACCGCGATCCGGCCCTGGTGCCGGGTCTCGACCGTGCGCCGGCCCCGCACGTCCGCGAGGTCCAGCGGCCGGCCGTCCTGGCCGCCGGGTGCCTCGGGGCGCAGCGGCCGGGCCGGCTCGTACCAGACCCGCTCGGCCGGTACGTCGACCAGCTCCCGCTCCGGCCAGCGCAGCGCGGTCAGCTTGCCGCCGAAGACCGCCCCGGTGTCCAGGCAGACGGTGTTGTTGAGCCAGGTGGCCTCCGGGACCGGGGTGTGGCCGTAGACGACGGCGGCGCGGCCCCGGTAGTCCTCGGCCCACGGGTAGCGCACCGGCAGCCCGTACTCGTCGGTCTCGCCGGTGGTGTCGCCGTACAGCGCGTGCGAGCGGACCCGGCCGGAGGTGCGGCCGTGGTACTTCTCGGGCAGCCCGGCGTGGCAGACGACCAGCCGGCCGCCGTCGAGGACGTAGTGGCTGACGAGCCCGTCGATGAACTCCCGTACCTGCCGGATGAACTCCTCGCTCTCGCCTGCCATCTGCTCGACGGTCTCGGCGAGTCCGTGGGTGTGCTGGACCTTGTGGCCCTTGAGATACCGCCCGAACTTGTTCTCGTGGTTGCCGGGCACGCACAGGGCGTGGCCCGACCTCACCATGGACATCACCCGGCGCAGCACGCCCGGGCTGTCCGGGCCGCGGTCGACCAGGTCGCCGACGAAGACCGCGGTACGGCCCTCGGGGTGCACCCCGTCCCGGTAGCCCAACTTGGCCAGCAGGGCCTCCAGTTCGTGGGCGCAGCCGTGGATGTCGCCGACGATGTCGAAGGGTCCGGTCAGGTGGGTCAGGTCGTTGTACCGCTTCTCGGTGACGACGGCCGCCGACTCGATCTCCTCGACACCGCGCAGGACGTGCACCTTGCGGAAGCCCTCGCGCTCCAGGTGGCGTACCGAGCGCCGCAGTTCGCGGATGTGGCGCTGGACGACCCGGCGCGGCAGGTCGGCCCGGTCGCTGCGGGCCGCGTTGCGCTCGACGCACACCTCCTCGGGCACGTCGAGGACGATGGCGACCGGCAGCACGTCGTACTGCCTGGCCAGGTCGATCAGCCGGCTGCGGGAGTCCTGCTGCACGCTGGTGGCGTCCACGACCGTGCGGCGGCCGGCCGCCAGGCGTTTGCCCGCGATGTAGTGCAGGACGTCGAAGGCGTCCGCCGACGCGCTCTGGTCGTTCTCGTCGTCGGAGACCAGTCCCCGGCAGAAGTCGGAGGAGATCACCTCGGTCGGCTTGAAATGGCGGCGCGCGAAGGTGGACTTGCCGGATCCGGAGGCGCCGACGAGGACGACCAGGGAGAGGTCGGTGACGGGCAGGACCCGTCCGTTCGTCTGCTCGGTCATGCTGCCTTCGCCTCCTTCGCGACGAGTGTGAACACGGCCATCTGGGTGGGCGGGCCGACCTCGGGGTCGTCCGGCCCGACCGGTGTGAACCCGACCTCGTACCCGTGGCGTCCTGCGACCCGGTGGGCCCACGTCCGGAACTCCTCGCGGGTCCACTCGAAGCGGTGGTCGCCGTGCCTGCGGTGTCCGGCGGGGAGGGTCTCCCAGCGGACGTTGTACTCGACGTTCGGGGTGGTCACGAGGACCGTGCGGGGGCGGGCGGCGCCGAACACCGCGTACTCCAGGGCGGGCAGCCTGGGCAGGTCGAGGTGCTCGATCACCTCGCTCAGCACGGCGGCGTCGTACCCCTTGAGCCGGTTGTCGGTGTAGGCCAGCGAGCCGTGCAGAAGCCTGACCCGGGAGGCCTGCCGCTCGCCCATGCGGTCCAGCTTCAGCCGCCGGGAGGCGATGGTGAGCGCCCGCATCGACACGTCGACGCCGACGATCTCGGTGAACGACGGGTCCTTCAGCAGCGCCTGCGCCAACTGGCCCTGGCCGCAGCCGAGGTCGAGGACGCGGGCGGCGCCGGAGCGCTTCAGCGCGTCCAGGACGGCCTCGCGCCGCCGCACGGCGAGCGGGGTCGGCCGCTCCTCGGTCTCCGTCTCCTCTTCGACCGCGTTGTCGATCTCCTCGACCTCGCTGTCGTCGGTCTCGGCGAGCCGCACCAGTTCCAGCCGTTCCATCGCCTGCCGGGTCAGCGCCCAGCGGCGGGACAGGTAGCGGCTGGTGATGAGCTGCTGCTCCGGGTGGCCGGGCAGCCAGCCCTCACCGGCCCGCAGCAGCTTGTCGACCTCCTCGGAGGTCACCCAGTAGTGCTTGGCGTCGTCGAGGACCGGGAGCAGGACGTAGAGGTGGCGCAGCGCCTGCGCGAGTGTGAGCGCGTCGGACTCCAGGACCAGCGCCACGTACCGCGAGTCGCCCCACTCCGGGAACGCGCTGTCCAGGGCGACGGGGTCGGCGGTGACCGTCCAGCCGAGCGGCTCGAAGAGGCGCCGTACCAGGCCGGGGCCGCCGCGGGCGGGCAGCGCGGGGACCTCCACGCGCAACGGCCGCGGCCGGGCCGGGGCTTCGGGAAGGGCGCGGCACACGCCGCGCACCGCGCTGGAGAAGACGTTGCCGATCGCCACCGCGAGCAGTGAGGAGGCCGCGTACGGGCGGTCGTTGACGTACTGCGCGAGCGCCGCGTCGGGTGCGCCACCACGTCCCTTGCCCTTGCCGCGCCGGACCAGCGCGACCGCGTCGACCTCCAGGAGCAGCGCCGCCGTGCAGCGCCGGGCGTCCGCCTCCGGGTAGAAGACGTGCGCGGTGCCGTAGGAGGTCGAGAACTGCTGTGCGCTGTCGGGGTGCTTGTGGAGCAGGTACCCGAGGTCGGTCGCGGGGCGGTCGGGGGTGCCGGTGGTGGTGATCGTCAGGAACACGGTGGGTCGCCTCGAAAAGGGTCAGAAAGGAGCGTGAAAGCGCTGGTCGTGCGCCTGTCCGCGGTTCCAACGTACCTATGTTCGCGGTGCGGTACGCGGGAATTTCCCCGTGCTATCGGCCGGCTCTTCTCCAGGCGCCGACGCCGAGCCGTCCCGTGGTGCCGAGGTCCAGGCCCGGCGCGACCGTCACGGGCGCGGCCCCCGGCTCGGCGAGGACGCGGACGTAGGGCACGTTCACCGGGGTGCCGGCCAGTGTCGTGTCGCGCCAGATCAGGGCGGAGAGGGCGCTCTGGCCGGGTTTCAGGGTGAGCGGGGCCGGCGGGTCGTCGAAGCCGGTCCCGGCGGCGATGGCGGTGCCGCCGTGCAGGACGCGCACGCCGTGGACGGGCTCGCGGTTCTCGTCCAGCAGGGTCAGCCGCGGATAGCCGTCGAGGGCGTGGTCGTGTCTCCCACAGTTCTCCAGATGCAGTCCGACGATCCGCAGGCCCGTCGCGGCATCGCCGTCGTCGGCCCACAGCCGCAGGCCGGACGCGGGACAGGGGCCCGTCCGGGCCGGCGCCTCGGCGGTGGGGACCTTGCTGACCTTCTCGATCCGCACCCGGGTCACCGGGGAGGCGCCGGGGGTGGGTACACCCAGGTCGACGGTGCCGCTCCTGCTGCGGCCGGGACCGACCCCGCTCACGGTCACCTCCTTGTCGTCCATGACCGCGCCGGTGTCCGTGGTGAAGGCGAAGAGCACGGTGTAGGTCATGGCCTCGGTGCCGTCGTTGCTGACGCGGTAGGCCGCGGAGATGCCGGAGTCGCCGGGCAGCCGGTCCGCGTGCACCCGGCCCGGGGTGGCCGACGGGGCCGGGGAGGCGGACGGGAGGGTGACCGAGGTGATCCGGACACCGTCCACCGGGGGGTCGGTGACGGTGGCGCGGGGTGCCGGAACGGCCGCTCCGGCACCGCCGTCCCGGTCCGCGTGGACCGCGCCGCACGCGGTGGCCAGCAGGAGCAGGACGGCACCGGGGACGAGGAGACGGGGGTGGGGTCTGCGCATCCGGCCACCTCATCAGGGCGGACGGCGGGCGACTGTGGCGGAAGCCATAGCTCCGGTCACAGCCCTGTCACAGCCGGCCGGACGCGCGGGCCCCGGCCCGTCACGACAGCTGGGACTGGACCTGGGCGGAGATCAGTTCCAGGTGGTCCAGGTCGGACAGGTCGAGGATCTGGAGGTAGATGCGTTCGGAGCCGATCTCGGCGTAGCGGCCGATCTTCTCGACGACCTCGGCGGGGGTGCCGGCCAGACCGTTCGTCTTCAGCTCGTCGACCTCACGGCCGATCACGGCGGCCCGGCGGGCCACTTCCTGGTCGTCCTTGCCGACGCAGACCACGAGGGCGTTGGAGTAGGTCAGGTCGTCACCCTTGCGGCCGGCGGTCTCGACGGCGGTGCGGACCCGGCCGAACTGCGCCTTGCTGTCCTGCACCGACGCGAACGGCATGTTGAACTCGTCGGCGTAGCGGGCGGTCAGCCGGGGGGTGCGGGTGGCGCCGTGGCCGCCGATCAGCACCGGGATCCGGGCCTGGGCGGGCTTGGGCAGCGCGGGCGAGCCGGTCAGGTCGTAGTGGGTGCCGTGGAAGTCGAAGGTCTCACCGAGCTCGGTCTCCCAGAGTCCGGTGACGATCGCCAGCTGCTCCTCCAGGCGGCCGAACTTCTCCTTCGGGAAGGGGATGCCGTACGCCTTGTGCTCCTCCTCGAACCAGCCCGCGCCGAGGCCCAGTTCGACCCGGCCGCCGGACATCTGGTCGACCTGGGCGACCTGGATGGCGAGCACGCCGGGCAGCCGGAAGGTGGCCGCGGTCATGAGCGTGCCGAGCCGGATCCGCTTGGTCTCGCGGGCGAGCCCGGCGAGGGTGATCCAGGCGTCGGTGGGGCCGGGCAGCCCGTCGACGTCGCCCATCTTCAGATAGTGGTCGGACCGGAAGAAGGCGTCGAAGCCCAGGTCCTCGGTGGCCTTGGCGACGGCGAGGAGGGTGTCGTAGCTCGCGCCCTGCTGGGGCTCGGTGAAGATGCGAAGGTCCATGAGTCCATCCTGCACGGCCCCGGCACCGCCCACCGCACCGGCACCACCCGTCACGCACGTCCCCCTCTAGTGGGGGGCGGGTCGGGTCGGTACGGCCCTAGCCGTCACGGACCTCCTCCCGTGCCGCCAGTTTGCGGAGCATCTCCAGGACCCGGTCGCGGGACTCGTCGGCCGCGTCGATGGCCTCCATGCACTGCCAGTACGTCGTCTCGTCGGCCGCGGCGCTGGCCATGCCGACCAGCGTGATGCCGACCTCGCCGAGGAGGCCGCCGAGGCTCAGCAGGGTCTGGCGGGCGTCGGCCAGTTCGGTGAGCTGGGCGGCGCGCAGGGTGCCGGGGTCCAGGTCGGGGGTGGTGAGGACACCGCAGCCCCGGCCCGCCAGCTCCGTCAGGCCGAGGGCCTCGCCGCGCAGTTCGGGCGGGCCGGAGACGGCCAGCCGGCTGCCGATCGCCTGGGCCAGGGCCTGCGCCTGCCACACCTCGGTCATCAGTTCCGCCACGCCCGCGCCGTGCGCCAGCGCCCGTCTGCTCGCCATGATGAGCCGCGTCGCGTCCATCCGTCGCCCCGTCCCCGTCGGTCCGAACTGCCATGCCGCACTCAGTAGTTCACTACCCAGAGTGAGGGTCCCCGAGACGTGAAGCCAGAGGAAGACGGAAATCTGTGGACAACAATTCGGATTCAGGCGGGACTTTGACTACGGAACGTTAAGATTCGGGGCGCCCTTCGCCGGACCCGTGCGTGTCAGGCGGGCGGGAAGCGCTTCTCGTTGCGCTCGATCTTGGCGGCCAGCGCGGCCAGCGGGTCGATGTCCAGCACGTCGCAGAGCTGGAGCAGGTAGGAGAGGACGTCGGCGACCTCGTCCGTGACCCGGTGCGCGGTGCCGGGGTCGGCCATCACCCGGGCGGACTCCTCCGGGGTCAGCCACTGGAAGATCTCGACCAGTTCGGAGGCCTCCACGCTGAGGGCCGCCGCCAGGTTCTTGGGGGTGTGGTACTGCCGCCAGTCGCGGGCGGCGGCGAACTCGGCCAGCCGCTGCTGGAGTTTCGCCACGTCGAGGGGTTCGTCGGTCACACGTCCAGGTGTACCACCGTGATCGCCCCGGCTCCGTCCGCCCACGAGGCGTCGCTCACCGCGCCGACGAACCGGATGTGACCGCGCTCCCCCATCAGGACGGCCGTGCGCAGGAGTTCGGCGCGCTGACGGGGGTCGAGGCAGCGGTCGAAGCCGTCGGCGAGGACGGTGAGGCCGCGCATGGCGTCGGGGACCTCGCCGGGCGCGTCGACCTCCAGGACGCCGGGGCCGGTGAAGAGGACCAGGGCGAGGGCGAGATAGCGCAGTTCGCCGTCGCCGAGCCGGGCCAGCTCCGTACGGTGGCCGTCGCCGCGGTCGAGCAGCGCCCGCACGGTGCCGTCGCCGAGCGGCTCGGCGAGCAGGTCGGTCACCGGTCCCGCGCAGCCGGTGCGCACGGCGTCGACGAGGAGCCCGTGGCGCCGGCCGCATTCGGCGCGGGTGCGCCACAGCACGTCGGCGAGGTTGTCGCAGCCGCGCAGCAGCCGGCCGGAGCCGGTCAGGACGGGGCCGCGCATGTCCTCGGGCCGCGGGTCGCAGGGGAACACCGACCGCAGGGCGACGACCATCTGCTCGGCGGCGGCCAGGACCTGCCGCTGGCCGTCCGTCTTCCCGGCGACGCGCAGCGGCAGCAGTGCGGTGCCGAGGCGGTCGTCGGGCAGCGGGGCCCGGGTCACCGGAGCGCTGCCCGCGGTGTGCCACGCGGCCTGGACGGCCCGGCGGCCGGGATCCCGCAGGGCGGTCTCCAGCAGCACCAGGCCGCCTGCGGTCAGCCGCTCGCCCACCACGCGCAGTTCGGGTTCGGCCTGTACGGCGACGTCGAGCCGTACCGGTCCCTCGGCGCCGTCCGCCGTGCAGCCGATCCGGAACCCGCGGCGCCGCTGCGCGTCGGGCCGGGCCCGCTGCGGTACGAGGGCGCCCGGATCCGGGAACACCTCGGCGAGCGGGGCGCCGCCGCCGAGCCGCGCGAGGGCCTCGTACGCGGCGAGCACCGCGCTCTTCCCGCTTCCGCTGGGCCCGGCGAGGAGGGTGACCTGCCCGACCGGAAAGGCGGCGCCACGGTGGCGGCCGAACGCGGAGAGCCGGAGCTCGGTGACCCGGGGGCGCGGATCGCGGCGCGGGACACCGGCCGGCGGCGCGGACGGAACGGAGGAAGCGAGAGACGCGGAGGGGACGGACGCGGAGGGGGCGGGAGACGCGGAGGGGGCGGACGCGGAGGGGGCGGGAGACGCGGAGGGGGCGGCCATACGCGGACCGTAGGACTCCGGCGGCCAGCCGAACCGTTCCGTCCGCCGCCCCTTCCTCCGATCGGGCGACACCGCACTCAGCCGCCCGTGCACCCACCCCGCACGGCCGACGCGGTGCGCGGGCCGACGCCGCGCTCACACCGGCCCGGTGCACACGCCGACGCCGCGCTCACACCGGCCCGGTGCTCGCGTCCGCGGCGAGCCACCGCTCAGCCGCCGGAGGCGCCCGCGTCCTGCATCAGGCCGCTCACCTCGGTGCCGGGCGGGGTGAGCAGGAAGACGTTGCGGTCCACCCGGTGCATTCCGCTGGCCAGCCCGAAGACCACGCCCGTACTGAAGTCGAGGACGCGCTTGGCGACCTCCGTCTCCGCGCCGGTCAGGTCGAGCAGCACCGGTATCCCGGCCATCAGCGTCTCCGCGACCTCGCGGGCGTCGGCGAAGACGTTGACCCGCAGGACGACGAAGCGGCGGCGCGTCTCGGTCTCGGCGTCCGGCAGCGCGCGGTGGCCCACGGCCGAAGGCCAGGCGTCCCGGCCCCGCAGCGGCACCACCTGGGCGAGCCCCTCCCACTGTTCATCGGTGACGTCATAACGGCTCACCGGCTCCCCCTGACCTGACTCGCATTTGATGCCTGCACCAGCCAATTCTTACGCCAAGTCACCCGTTCGGCCCAACAGCGACACGAAGCGCGAGCGATGACGGGCGTCACATCACCACAGATGTACGGATCTTCGTACGATTCCGCCGATTGCGCCGCATTGGAGGCCTCTTACTGGCCTCACACCCGACTCTTCACCGCCCGCAACGCCCCGCTCACCGCCCGCCGTTACCGTCCGGTCCGTGCACTTGGCAGAAACACAGCAGGTGGCACCCGGCCGGCGGACACAGTCGGCGGTGTCCGCCGCTCCGGGGGGCGCCGGAGCCCCAGCACCATGGCACCGCGTTCTGACCCTCCTCGCCGACATCGGTCTCTTCATCGGCACCCGTTCGATCTGGGCGCAGGCGGCGACGCACCATCTGGTCCTGGCTGCCCTGATCTCGGTCTGCTACGTCTCGATCCTGGTCACCGGCGTCCTGACGCTGACGGTCCGCAGGACCCGTTCGCTGGCCCGCCTGGACCTGGTGGTCCTGGTCACCGCGGTGGTCCTCGCCGGGTGCGGCTGGGCGCTGAACCACGGCGGCGGTGACGAGGGCGCCCTGACCACGCAGGCCGCGCGGGAACTCGTCGCCGGTCACGCCGTGTACGGACAGCCCTGGCCGTGGCTGTTCCACGGCACGGGCATCGCCCTCACGCCGACGATAAGCGGCGGCTACGACTACACGTACGGCTATCCCCCGCTCGCCACCCTGCTGACCGCCCCGCTGCTGTGGCTCGGGCATCACGGCGCCCCGGCGACGGCCGTGTGCACGGGCGCCCTGATCGCCGGCACGGTCACCCTGTGGCGGATGCTCCCGGTGCCGTGGCGGTCCGCGGCCACGCTGTCCTGCCTGGGCTTCGGGTTCCTGTCGACGTACGCCCGGGTCGGCTACCCGGCGGTCATCGCCCTGGCGCTGCTGGTCCCGGTGGTGGTGCGGTGGCCGCGGATCGGGCTGGGCGGCCGGCTGGGCGCGCCCGGGATCGCCCGGGCCGCGTGCCTCGGGGCGGCCTGCGCCGCGCAGCAACTGCCGTGGTTCCTCACGCCGTTCCTGCTGGCCGGGCTCTACGCGGTGCGGCGCGGGGAGCTGGGCGGCCGGGCCGCCGCGCTGGTCGTGCTGCGCGTCGCCGGTGTGGCCGGAGCCGTCTGGCTGCTGATCAACACCTATTTCATCGTGTCCGATCCGGGCCGCTGGCTGCGCGGGATCGCGCTGCCGCTGATCCAGGGCGCCGTGGTGCACGGACAGGGCCTGGTGGACGTCACGCTGTACTACACGGACGGCAGCGACCGGATCGACTGGTACTCGCACGCGAGCCTGCTGTTCGCGGCGGCCCTGCTGGCCCTGTTCGTGCTGTTCGTACGCCGGCTCGGGCCGGCCGCGACCGTGCTGCCCTGGCTGGCCTTCTTCCTGGCGACCCGCTCCCAGGACGGTTACTACCTGCTGATGACCCCGCTGTGGCTGGCGGCGGCGGTCACCGCTCCGCTCTCGGAGTTCGAGCACGCCTGGCAGCCGCGCCCGGGCCCGCTGACCGGCCCCCGCCGCCGCCCGGCACTGGCCGTCACGGTCGTGCTGCTGCTCGCCCCGGCGCTGGTGAGCGCGGCGCTCGCGGTGACCGGCAGGCCGCCGCTGCGGATGGAGATCACCGCGCTGCGGCGGACCGGGCACCGGTCCGCGGTGGTCAGGGCGATGACGCTGAAGGTGGTCAACACCGGCGGCGTGCCGCTCACCCCGCACTACACCCTCACCACCGGCCAGGGCATGAGCATGTACTGGCTGCTGGTGAGGGGGCCGGCGACGATCCCCGGGCACGGCACGGCGAGCGTCGAACTCCGTCCGCCGGACGGCCGGTTCGGCATCCCCGCCAAGGCGGGCACCCGGATCCGGCTGCGCGCCTTCACGGCGGACCCGCAGACGCTGTCGAGCCGGGACGTCGAGCTCCGCAGGACGCCCGGGTAGGCCGCCGCGCCGGGGGGGGGTCAGGCCGCCGCGCGGGTGAAGCGGAGGGTGGCGGCCACCGTGGTCGGACCGCCCATCATGCGCATCTGGTTGAAGGTGACGCCGAACTCCTCGCGCACCACCTGGAACTCGGTCTCCAGGGTCAGCCCCTCGGCGTCGGCCGAGACCAGCTTCGCGGTGACCTTCTGGGGCCGGCTGACGCCCCGGACGGTCAGCTGGCCGTCGACCTGCACGGTGTCGCCCGCGCCCCGCTGCGCGCCACGCACCGCGAAGGTGATCTCCGGGTGGTTGTCCGCGTCGAAGAAGTCGGCCGAGCGCAGGTGGTCGTCGCGCTTCTTGTTCTTGGTGTCCAGCGTGGCCGCGTCGATCACCAGCGCCCCGGTGGCGGTGCCGTCGGCGGCCACCTCACCGCGGCCGCTGACGCCCGTGAAGGTGCCCTTGACGGTGACCAGACCCCAGAAGGACTTGTGCCGGACGGCGACGGCGGAGGCGGTCGGGTCGAGCTGCCAAAGGCCGGTTTCCACGGTGACGGGCATGGCCGTACTCCGATCAATCGATGGTTCAAATTTGGATGACCTCACGCTAGCCCAATATTCAAATTTGGACAACAGGTAGACTCGACGGCATGGCCGCCTCTCAGGAAGACCCCGCCGAGCTGCCCGAATGCCCGTCCCTCGCCGGCGGTGGGCTGCTCCCCGCCGAGTTGCGCGCCTGGATGCTGCTGCTGGCCGCGACGGGCGCCGTGGAGCAGCGGCTGCGCTCGGTCGTGAAAGAGACGCTGGACATCTCGCACGACGAGTTCCTGATCCTGTGCCTGCTGGCGGAGCAGCCCCGCGAGGGCCTGCGCATGACCCGGATCGCCGAACTCCTGGGCCGCCCCAAGACCCGCCTCACCTACCAGATCGCCTGCCTCCAGCACGCCGGGCTGGTCACCCGCCAGTCCGTCTGCGGCGACAAGCGGGGCATCGAGGTCGCGCTCACCGACAAGGCCCGCCGGCACCTCCAGGACGCCTCCGCCGCCCTCGCCGAGACGGTCGGGCAGGCGGTCGGCCATGTCATCGGGCCGGAGCAGCGCGAGGCACTGTGCGCGCTGATCCCGGAGCTCGCCGTCGACACGCCCTGACGGTACGAATCCGGCCGTTCCACCCCCGGGAGGCACAGGTCACAGCCACGGGGAGGGCAAGGTCACAGCCCCGTCACCCGTGCACTTTTGGCGCTCTGCCCTAGCATCCGAGCATGACGGTCCTGCCTGACGACGGGCTCTCACTGGCCGCCGAGTTCCCTGACGCGACACGCGAGCAGTGGCAACGCCTCGTGGAGGGCGTGCTGCGCAAGTCGGGCAAGGAAGTCTCGGGCGAGGCCGCTGAGGACGCCCTGTCCACGACGCTGGAGGACGGGCTGCGCACCCGCCCCCTCTACACCGCGCGCGACGGCGCGCCCGACCCCGGCCTGCCCGGCTTCGCGCCGTTCGTGCGCGGCGGCCGCGCCGCGGGCAGCACCCCGGGCGGCTGGGACATAAGGCAGCGGCACGCGGCGGCACCCGACGGCGCGGTCCTGACCGACCTGGAGAACGGCGTCTCCTCCCTCTGGCTCGTGCTCGGCGAGGGCGGCATCCCCGTCGACCGTCTGGGCCGGGCGCTGGACGGCGTCTACCTGGACCTGGCACCGGTCGTCCTGGACGCGGGCCGGGACACCGAGGCGGCCGCGGCAGAACTGCTGCGGCTGTACGACGAGAAGGGCGTCGCCCCCGAGGCCGTACGCGGCAACCTGGGCGCCGACCCGCTCGGCCACGAGGCGCGCACCGGTACCGCCCTGCCCTTCGCCCCCGCCGCCGGGCTGGCGAAGCGGTGCGCCGAGGGGTTCCCGGGGCTGCGGGCACTGACGGTGGACGCGCTGCCGTACCACGAGGCGGGCGGCTCGGCCGCGCAGGAACTGGGCGCCTCGCTGGCCACCGGGGTGGCGTATCTGCGGGAGCTGACCGAGGCCGGCCTCGGCATCGAACAGGCGCTGGGGCAGCTGGAGTTCCGGTACGCGGCGACCGCGGACCAGTTCCTGACCATCGCCAAGCTGCGCGCGGCACGCCGGCTGTGGGCGCGGGTCGCCGAGGTGAGCGGCGCGGCCGGCGCGGGCGCCCAGGTGCAGCACGCGGTCACCTCGCCGGTGATGATGAGCCGCCGCGACCCGTGGGTGAACATGCTGCGCACCACGGTCGCGACGCTGGCCGCCGGGGTGGGCGGTGCCGACTCCGTGACGGTGCTGCCGTTCGACCACGCGATCGGCCTGCCCGACGCGTTCGCCCGGCGCATCGCCCGCAACACCTCCACGATCCTGGTCGAGGAGTCGCATCTGGCCCGGGTGATCGACCCCGCGGGCGGCTCCTGGTACGTGGAACGGCTCACCGACGAACTGGCGCACGCGGGCTGGGACTTCTTCCGGACGATCGAGCGCGACGGCGGCCAGGCGGCGGTGCTGCGCTCGGGCCGGCTGCGCACCGACCTGGCGGCCACCTGGGCGGAGCGCTCCAAGAGGATCGCGAAGCGGCGTGAACCGATCACCGGTGTCAGCGAGTTCCCGCTGCTCGCCGAGAAGCCGGTGGAGCGCGAGCCCGCGCCCGAGCCGCCGTCCGGCGGCCTGCCCCGGGTCCGCCGGGACGAGGCCTACGAGGAGCTGCGGGCCCGCTCCGACGCCCATCTCGCGGCGACCGGCGCCCGCCCCCGGGTCTACCTGGCCACCCTCGGCTCGGCCGCCGAGTACACCGGCCGGGCGACCTTCGCCTCGAACCTCTTCCAGGCGGGCGGTATCGAACCGGTCACCGGGGGCACCTTCGAGGAGAGCGGTGCCGGTGAGGCCGTGCTCTGCTCCAGCGACGACCGGTACGCCGAACAGGCCGAGCGGACCGCCGGGGCGCTCAAGGCGGCCGGGGCCCGGCACGTGGTCCTCGCGGGCCGGGGCGACTACGCCGGCGTCGACTCGTACGTCTTCGCGGGCTGCGACGCCGTGGCCGTGCTGTCCGAGACCCTCGACCGCATGGGAGTGTCCTGATGGGAATCCCCGACTTCTCCGGCATCGAACTGGGGACCCCGGTCACCGACGGCGGCCCCGAGGAATGGCGGGCGGCCGGCGGCGACCTGCCGCTGTGGGAGACCCCGGAGGGCATCGGGGTCAAGCCGCTCTACACCGGCCGCGACCTGGAGGGCCTGGACTTCCTGGGCACCTACCCGGGCATCGCGCCGTACCTGCGCGGCCCCTACCCGACGATGTACGTCAACCAGCCCTGGACCATCCGCCAGTACGCGGGCTTCTCCACCGCCGAGGAGTCCAACGCGTTCTACCGGCGCAACCTCGCGGCCGGGCAGAAGGGCCTCTCGGTCGCCTTCGACCTGCCCACGCACCGGGGTTACGACAGCGACCACCCGCGGGTGACCGGTGACGTCGGCATGGCGGGCGTGGCCATCGACTCGATCTACGACATGCGGCAGCTGTTCGACGGGATCCCGCTGGACCGGATGACGGTGTCGATGACGATGAACGGCGCGGTGCTGCCCGTGCTGGCGCTGTACATCGTGGCGGCGGAGGAGCAGGGCGTACCGCCCGAGAAGCTGGCCGGGACCATCCAGAACGACATCCTCAAGGAGTTCATGGTCCGCAACACCTACATCTATCCGCCGAAGCCGTCGATGCGGATCATCTCCGACATCTTCGCGTACACCTCGCAGCGGATGCCCCGCTACAACTCGATCTCCATCTCCGGCTACCACATCCAGGAGGCCGGTGCCACGGCCGACCTGGAGCTGGCCTACACGCTCGCGGACGGAGTGGAGTACATCCGCGCGGGGCGTGAAGCCGGCCTGGACGTGGACGCGTTCGCTCCCCGGCTCTCCTTCTTCTGGGCGATCGGCATGAACTTCTTCATGGAGATCGCCAAGCTGCGGGCGGCGCGGCTGCTGTGGGCCAGGCTCGTCTCGCAGTTCGAGCCGCAGAACTCCAAGTCCCTGTCCCTGCGCACCCATTCGCAGACCTCGGGCTGGTCACTGACCGCGCAGGACGTCTTCAACAACGTCACGCGTACGGCCGTGGAGGCGATGGCGGCCACCCAGGGGCACACCCAGTCGCTGCACACCAACGCCCTCGACGAGGCCCTGGCGCTTCCGACCGACTTCTCGGCGCGGATCGCCCGCAACACCCAGCTGCTCATCCAGCAGGAGTCGGGCACCACGCGGGTCATCGACCCGTGGGGCGGCAGCGCCTACGTGGAGCGGCTGACGTACGACCTCGCGCGCAAGGCCTGGGCGCACATCCAGGAGGTCGAGGCGGCCGGCGGCATGGCCAAGGCGATCGACGCCGGCCTGCCCAAGCTGCGCATCGAGGAGGCCGCGGCCCGCACCCAGGCCCGGATCGACTCCGGGCGGCAGCCGGTGATCGGCGTCAACAAGTACCGGGTCGACAGCGACGAGGCGATCGAGGTCCTCAAGGTCGACAACTCCTCCGTGCGCGCCCAGCAGATCGAGAAGCTGCGCCGGCTGCGGGCGGAGCGGGACGACGTCGAGTGCCGGGCCGCCCTTGACGCGCTGACCCGGGCGGCGGACGGCGACGGCAACCTGCTGGAGCTGGCCGTGCGCGCGGCCCGCGCCAAGGCCACCGTCGGCGAGATCTCCGACGCCCTGGAGAAGGTGTACGGCCGGCACGCGAGCCAGATCCGTACGATCTCCGGTGTGTACCGCAACGAAGCAGGCGAGTCCCCGAACGTGGACCGCACCCGCGCCCTGGTCGACGCCTTCGACGAGGCCGAGGGGCGCCGCCCGCGCATCCTGGTCGCCAAGATGGGCCAGGACGGCCACGACCGCGGCCAGAAGGTGATCGCGACCGCCTTCGCCGACCTCGGCTTCGACGTCGACGTCGGCCCGCTGTTCCAGACCCCGGAGGAGGTCGCCCGCCAGGCGGTGGAGGCGGACGTCCACGTGGTCGGCGTGTCCTCGCTGGCGGCCGGCCACCTCACCCTCGTGCCGGCGCTGCGCGAGAAGCTCGCCGAGGAGGGCCGGGCGGACATCATGGTCGTGGTCGGCGGGGTCATCCCGCCGCAGGACGTGCCGACCCTCCTGGAGATGGGCGCCACGGCCGTGTTCCCGCCCGGGACGGTGATCCCGGACGCGGCCTACGACCTGGTCGAGCGGCTGTCGGCGGAACTCGGGCACGACCTGTGATCGATGTCGACGCCTATGTGAAGGGTGTGCTCGACGGGAAGCGCGCGGTCATCGCCCGCGCCATCACCCTCGTCGAGTCCACCCGTCCACAGCACCGGGCGCTGGCACAGCAGTTGCTCACCGAGCTGCTCCCGCACAGCGGCCGGGCGCGGCGGATCGGCGTCAGCGGGGTGCCGGGCGTGGGCAAGTCGACGTTCATCGACGCGTTCGGCACGCTGCTGACCGGGCTGGGGCACCGGGTGGCGGTGCTCGCCGTGGACCCGTCGTCGACACGTACCGGCGGCTCGATCCTCGGCGACAAGACCCGGATGGAACGCCTCGCCGTCGACCCGGACGCCTTCGTCCGCCCCTCCCCCAGCGCGGGCACCCTCGGCGGGGTCGCGAAGGCGACCCGTGAGTCGATGGTGGTGATGGAGGCCGCCGGGTACGACGTGATCCTGGTCGAGACGGTCGGCGTCGGGCAGTCCGAGACGGCGGTCGCCGACATGGTCGACTCGTTCCTGCTGCTCAGCCTGGCCCGCACCGGCGACCAGCTCCAGGGCATCAAGAAGGGCGTCCTGGAGCTCGCCGACGTGATCGCCGTCAACAAGGCGGACGGCCCGCACGAGCGGGACGCCCGGTCCGCGGCCCGTGAACTGGCGGGCGCGCTGCGGCTGATGCACGGCAAGGACGCGTTCTGGACCGCGCCGGTGCTGAGTTGCAGCGCCCGGGAGTCGACGGGCCTGGAACTGGTCTGGGAACGGCTGGAACAGCACCGGGCGTTGCTGGACTCGACCGGCCGGCTCGCCGCCAAACGCCGTGACCAGCAGGTGGGCTGGACCTGGTCGATGGTCCGGGACGAACTGCTCGGCCGGCTGTACGCCGACCCGGCGGTGCGCGCGGCCGCCCCCGGCCTGGAACAGCAGGTCAGGGAGGGCACGTTGACGGCGACCCTGGCCGCCGAGCGCATTCTCCGGGCGTTCGAGGGGTCGCAGGACGCCTGATCCCGGAGCGCCTCCCGGATGGAATGGTCAACTGGCGGACGGGACTGGCTGGTTCACAGGCCGGCCCGTCGCCCACGGGCCGTCCGGCACCCCCGGGCGCACCCGCGTGCCGGTCATGTCGACCTCGATCGTGCGGTCGTCGTCCAGGTCCTCCCTGACGCGGCGCAGCCGGCCCGTCCGGTCGATCCAGTAACGCAGGGACGGGGGCGCGGAGAAGACGTCGCAGTCGCGGCCGCCGATGTGGTCCTCACCCACGTGGCGGCGCACGGGGCGGGCGAGCGGGGACAGGGTCAGCCGCAGTGCCGTGTCCAGCGACGCCGGTCCGTAGCTCCGGCGGATCCACACCCCGCGGCGCAGCCGCCCGGCCTCGGCCACCGCCTGGGCCAGGGACGCCGGTCCGGTCAGCGGCGCCGCGCCGCCGTCGGTCCGCGGCCGGGCCACCGCCAGGCCCCCGGTGTCCCAGGCCAGCAGCCCGCGTTCCGCCGCGTCCCCCGTGTCGAACCAGCCCACCGCCCGGTGCCGCTGCTCGTCGACCACCGCGCGGATCACGGCCGTACCGCCGGGCAGCGGTGCCCGTACCGTCATCGCGGCCGGGCTGTCCCGGGCGGTGCGGAGCCTGGTGAGGGCGAGCCGCCGGCCCTCGGCCGCCGAGAGCGGGCGGGAGGTGTCGCCGCCGGCCACGGCGTACGGGAGCGCCCCGCACACCGCCGTCACGACGGCGAGGGCGGCCCAGGTCCAGGGGGATCGCATCGGTGTCCGCATGATCACGTACCTACACGCGGACGGGCCGCGCCCGGTCGACACCGGTACGCGGCCCGCGTGGCGTCACCCTTGCGGGGTGCGCGGTCTACTCCGAGGAGAGGGACAGCACGGCCGCCCGGATCACGTCGGCGACCTCCTGCGGGTGGGCGAGCATGACCAGGTGCGAGGAGTCCACCTCGACGGTCGTCATGCCGGCGCGCTCGTAGCCGTAGCGCTCGACGTCGGGGTTGATGGTGCGGTCCGCGGACGACACCAGGCCCCAGGACGGCTTGGTCTTCCAGGCCGCGACGGGGGCCGCCTCGGCGAAGGCGGCACCCGCCAGGGGCCGCTGGGAGACGGCCAGCACCCTGGCGAGGTCCGGGTCCACGTCGGCGGCGAAGATCTCGGGGAACCGGTCGGGGTCCACCGTCACGTCGGTGCCGGGCTCGTCGGAGCCGGCCACCGGGAACGGCGTGTACACCAGGGCCGAGGCGAGCTCGGAGTCCGGGAAGCGGCCCTGGAGCTCGCCGAGGCTCTCGCCCTCCTCCAGCGCGTACCCGGCCAGGTAGACCAGGGCCCGCACGTTGGCCTCGGCGCCCGCGACGGTGATGACGGCACCGCCGTAGGAGTGACCCACCAGGACGACCGGGCCGGGGATGGCACGGACCACCGAGGCGATGTAGGCGGCGTCACCGGTGAGGCTGCGGTTGGGCACCGCGGGGGCGAGCACCTTCAGGCCGTCGGCCTGGAGTTCCGGGACGACCCGGGCGAAGCTGGACGCGTCGGCGAACGCGCCGTGCACCAGGACGACGGTGGGCGTGGAGTCGGTCATGGGGATTCCTTTTCGACGGACCTGCGCTGCGGGTCAGGCGGCGTGCAGGGCCGAGTGCAGGGTGCGTGCGGCCAGCGAGATGGCCGCCTCGGCGGCGTGGGTCTCGCGCAGGGCGTTGAGCATCACGAAGTCGTGGATGATGCCCTGGAAGCGGACCGCGGTGACCGCGACGCCCGCCTCGCGCAGCTTGTTGGCGTAGGCCTCGCCCTCGTCGCGCAGCACGTCGGCCTCGGCGACGATGACCAGGGCCGGGGGGAGGTCCTTGAGCTGCTCGGTGGTGGCGCGCAGCGGCGACGCGGTGATCTGGGCGCGCTCGGCCTCGTCGGTCGTGTACTGGTCCCAGAACCAGAACATGCCGTCGCGGCGCAGGAAGTAGCCCTCGGCGAACTGGTGGTAGGAGGCGGTGTCGAAGCTCGCGTCGGTGACCGGGTAGAACAGCACCTGCTGGAGCAGCGGGACGCCGCCGCGCTCCTTGGCCATCAGGGTGAGCGCGGCGGTCATGTTGCCGCCGACCGAGTCACCGGCGACCGCGATCCGGGTGGGGTCCAGGTCCTTGGTCGCGCCCTGCTCCACGACCCACTTGGCGACGGTCCAGTTCTGCTCGATGGCGACCGGGTAGCGGGCCTCGGGCGAGCGGTCGTACTCGGGGAAGACGACGGCGGCGTTCGCGCCGACGGCGAGTTCGCGGACCAGGCGGTCGTGGGTGTGGGCGTTGCCGAAGACCCAGCCGGCGCCGTGGATGTAGATGATGACCGGCAGGGTGCCGGTGGCGCCGGCCGGCTTCACGATGCGGGCGCGGACGGTACCGGTGGGCCCGCCGGAGACCGTGATCCACTCCTCGTCGACGGCCGGCTTGGCGATCTCGCCGGACTGCACCTCGTCGACGGCCTTGCGGCCCTCCTCCGGGGCGAGGTCGAAGAGGAAGGGCGGGTTGGCGGTGGCCTCGGCGAAGGCCTGGGCGGCGGGTTCGAGGACCGGCTTGACGGGCTGGGGGGCTTCGGACATGAGGGGTCTCCTGGGATCGCGTGCGGCGTACCGGTCGTTCCGGTGCCACCGTGCCTCCACGCTAGGAGCGCCCCGGCCACGGCAGTTGACCGCGAGCGCACATCCGGTGTCCCGGCAGCGCACCCGGGACCGGTCCGGCCGCCCCTGCGCCGGTCATCTCCGGTCAAGATGACTGACATCCCCGATGATCGCCGTGAGGTGGGAAGCACAGCGGCCGGCAGAACGCTGTGCGGTACGTGAGTGCACTGCCTCCTGTGAGGAAGGTCCCCGTGTCCGAGTCGTCGTCCGAAGTCCGCTCCCCGCGCCGGGACGCCGCCGCCGAGCCCGCCCACGGCGTGCCCGGCTGGCTGATCGCGCTGTTCGCCGTCGCCTCCGGGATGACGGTCGCCAACCTGTACTACGCGCAGCCGCTGCTGGCCGAGCTGCGCGGTGTCTTCCACGTCGGCGAGTCCACCGCGGGCTCGCTGATCACGCTCACCCAGGTCGGCTACGTGATCGGCATGGTCTTCCTGGTCCCGCTGGGCGACCGGCTGGAGAAGCGGAGCCTGGTCACCGCGCTGCTGACGGTCACCACGCTCGCGATGGCGGCGGCCGGCCTGGCGACCGGGTTCCCCATGCTGCTGGCCGCCTCGCTGGTCAGCGGTGCCACCTCGGTGGTGGCGCAGATCCTCGTGCCGTTCGCCGCGAGCCTGGCGCCCGACCAAGCCCGCGGCCGGATCGTGGGCCGGGTGATGAGCGGCCTGCTCACCGGCATACTGCTGTCCCGCACGCTCAGCAGCCTGGTCTCCGGCGTGGCCGGCTGGCGGGTCGTCTACCTCGGCTCCGCCCTGCTGATGGCTTTGCTGGCGGTGGCCCTGCGGCTCGCCCTGCCGCGGCACGCGCCGACCACGTCCGTGCCGTACCACCATGTGCTGCGCTCCACGGCGGCGCTGGTGCGCACCCACCCGGTGCTGCTGCGCCGCGGTCTCTACCAGGCGGCGATGTTCGGTGCGTTCAGCGCCTTCTGGACCACCGTCTCGTACGTCCTGACCGGGCCGCGGTTCCACTACTCCGCCGTCGGCGTCGGGGTGTTCGCGCTGGTCGGAGCCGCCGGTGCGGCCGTGGCGCCGCTCGCCGGGCACTGGGCGGACCGCGGGCTGACCCGGCCCATGACCGGCGCCGCGCTCGGTGTCGCCGCGCTGGCCTTCGCCGTGGCCGGGCTCGGGCAGCACAGCGTGGTCCTGATCGCGCTCGCCGCCGTCGCCCTCGACATGGCCGTGCAGACCACGCTGATCCTCGGCCAGCACACGGTCTACCAGCTGGACCCCCTCGCCCGGGCCCGCCTGAACAGCGCCTTCATCGCGATCTTCTTCATCGGCGGCGCGGTGGGCTCGCAGGCCGGCTCCGTCGCCTACCGGGCCGGCGGCTGGGGCGCGGTGAGCGTGTTCGGGGCCGCTCTGCCGGTACTGGCACTGCTGTACTGGCTGACGGAACGCCGCCGGGGGACGGAGCACTCGGCGCAGGAGCACGGCGGAAGCGGTGGCCGCGCCTAGGATGCGGCGGAGATCGTCGCCCGGCTCGGACGGGCGCTGTGTCGGTGGGAGCGGACGATGGACCTGCGGCAGATGGAAGTGGTCGTCGCGGTGGCGGACACGGGCGGGTTCACGGCGGCGGCACGGCGGCTGCACGTGGTGCAGTCCGCCGTGTCCGGTACGGTCCGCACCCTCGAACGCGAGCTGGGTACCGCGCTGTTCACCAGGACCACGCACCGGGTCGGGCTCACCCCGGCCGGCGAGGCGTTCGTCCCGGCGGCCCGGCAGGCGCTGCGGGCCGCCGAGGCGGCCCGGGAGGCGGTCGACGCGGCGAAGGGCGAGCTGCGCGGCCGGGTGACGGTCGGCACGATGCAGGGCGTCTGGGCGGACCTGCACCTGGCGCTGGCCGCGCTGCGGGCGGAGCACCCGCGGGTGGGCGTGCGGCTGCGGCAGGCCGCGGTCGCCGACATCCGGCAGGGTCTGCGGGAGGGCACGGTGGATCTGGCGGTGGTGGCGCTGGACCGCCGTCAGCAGCGCGGACTGGTGACCCGGCTGCTGGCCCGTGAGGAGATGGTCCTGGTGGCCTCGCCCCGCCGGGCCCTCACCGCGAGCGGGCCCGGCGGCCGGGTCGACCTGGCCGACATCGCGGAGCTGCCCCAGGTGGAGTTCACGCCGGGGTGGGCGATCCGGGACGCGGCCGACCGCTCGTTCCGGGCGGCCGGCGTCGAACGCGCCACGGCCTTCGAGGTCAACGACATCGTGGCCGCGTCCGAACTGGTCCGGGCCGACCTCGGCGTCTGCGTCATGCCGCCGACCATCGCCCGCCGCTTCCCGGACCTGGCGACCTACCGGTTCACCCGGCACGCGCCGACCTGGAAGGTGATGGTGGTACGACCGCCCGGCGAGCCCCCGGCGGCAGCCGCGGCGTTGCTGCGCCACCTGAACTGACCGCCCGGGGCTGCCGCGCCGAGTCCGTCCGTCAGAAGGTGCCGGACTCCGGGATCACGTGCATCGCGGCCTCCTCCGCCGAGGCGCCGGCGCCGTCCAGGCCACGGTCGGAGGCGAACAGGCCGGAGTCGGTGACCTCGTGCGTGCCCTCGTCCGGGGCGAGGAGCCGGCCGGCGCGGTCGTCGCCGACCTCGTCGTCGAGGAGTTCGCCGTCCGTGTCCCAGACGTCGCCGAGGCCGTCGCCCTCCGGGACCGCGAGGTCCGGCACCTCCTCGGCGAGGCGCTCGTCCAGGGTCTCGCCCCGGTGCCCCTCCGCCGCCGTCACACCGGTGTGCTCGACGCCCCAGGGCCGCTCCGGCGGCGAGTAGCCCTCGCCCAGGGCCTCCTCGCCGGCCCGGTAGTCCAGGGTGTCGGCGGCGTCCAGCAGACCCGCGTCGTCCTGCACCTCCGAACCGTCCGGCTGGTAGACGTCGTCACCCATCGCGTCGTCGGTCATGTCCGCTCCATCGTTCCGAGGGGGCAGCCCCACCCCACTGGCCCCAAGTATCGGCACGACCGGCACCGTCCCGTCCGCCGATCGCGAATCTGTGCGCTCCCGGAACACGACCGGGCACGGAGGTCCGCCTTCACTCCCCGTCGGCCGCCGCCCGCCGCCACTCGGCGGGGGACGTGCCGTACGTCTCGCGGAAGGCCCGGCTGAAGTGCGAGGCGCTGCCGAAACCCCAGCGGGCGGCCACCGCGGCGATCGGCCGGCGGGCGGCGCCGGGCCCGGCGAGTTCCGCGCGGGCCGCGGCCAGCCGGCGGGCGCGCATCCAGGCGCCCATGGTGGTGCCGTGCCGCTGGAAGAGCCGGTGCAGGTAGCGCAGCGAGATGGCGTGCTGGTCGGCGATGTCCTGCGGGGCGAGGCCGGGTTCGCCGAGCCGGGCCTCCACCGACGCGGTGATCCGCTCCCACAGGGCCGACTCGGGCCGGCCGCCGATCCGTTCCAGGGCGAGGGTGGCCAGGATCTCCGGGACGGTACGGGCGAGCTGCTCACGCCGGGACGCGCCGGCCCGGGCCACCTCGTCGACGAGGCCGTCGAGGAGCGGCAGCAGCAGCGCCGCCGCTCCCCCGTCGGCGCCGTCGACCACGGTGGCCGTCAGGGCGTGCAGTTGCCGTTCCTCCAGGCGCAGCAGGGCACGGGGCACCATGAGCACACGGGCCCGCTGCCGGGCCGGCAGCACGATCCGGAACGGGCGCCGGGCGTCGTGGAACGCCAGTCGGCCGGGGGTGAGTTCGGCGGTGCGGCCGTCCTGGAGCAGCAGCGCGGTGCCGTCCAGCTGCCGGCGGACCAGGATGTGGGTGCGTGGGTCGGCGGCGACGGTGCGGGCGCTGCGCAGGAACGCGCCGGGGCCGAACTCCTCGGTGGCGATCTGGAGGCCGCCCAGCCGTTCGGCGGCGAGGGTGCCGGTCCAGGGGCGGTCGTGGTCCACGGCGACCTCGACGTCCACGAAGGTCCGCGAGACGGCGCGCTGCCAGGCGGCGAGGCGGTCGCCGGGTGCCAGGTCCCGGGTGGCGCAGGTGACGGCGGTCAGCATGGCGCCTCGCCCGCGCGCACCCGGTCCAGCCAGTCGGTCGGGGACAGTCCGTAGACGGTGCGGAAGGCCTTGCCGAGGCCGGCCGGGCCGCTGAAGCCCCAGCGCCGGGCGACCGGGCCCAGGCTGACGGAACCGGGCGGCTGGGCGGCGAGTTCCCGGCGGCACTCCCGCAGCCGCAGTTCGCGGATCCACCGGCACACGGTGGTCTTCTCGTCCTGGAACAGCCGGTGCAGGTAGCGGACCGAGATGCCGTGCACCCGGGCGATGACGGCCGGGGTCAGCCCGGGGTCGGACAGCTGCCAGCGGATGTACGTCTTGACGCGCAGCAGCAGCACCCCGTCGGCGCCCGGCAGTTCGGCGGGGTCCCGCGCCAGCTGTTCCGCCGCGGTGGCCGCCACCAGGTCGACCACGTGGGCCGCCAGCCGCTCGGCCGTCGGTGCCGCGTACGACTCGGAGGTGTCCGCCAGCCGCTCCAGGAACGGCGCGAGCAGGGCGGGCACCCCGCCGGTGGGGCGTATCGCACGTCCGGTGAGCCGCCCCAGGTCGGTCTCCGGGAGGTCGAGGAGCCGGCGCGGTACCGCGAAGATCTTCATCCGGAAGCGGTCCGGGAAGGCGGTGCGGTAGGGCCGTACGGTCTCGAAGAGGCCGATGTCGCCGGTGCGCAGCTCGGTGCGGCGGCCGTCCTGTTCGACCCGGGCCCGGCCGGTGCTCTGGACGGCCACGAAGACCTGCCGTCCGTCGCCGCGGGCGATGAAGCGGGGCGCCCGGTGGACCGTGCCGGGGTCGGCCTCCACCGTGGTGATCTGGAGGTCGCCGAGGCGGTCGGTGCGCAAGGTGGCGTCGTAGGTGCGGCCCTCGGTGGCGATGTCCATCCCCACCAGGGTGTCGAGCACAGCGTCGTGCCAGTAGTCCAGGCTCTCGCGCGGCGGTACCGAGCGCGTGGTCAGCACCCGGGCCCGGGCTCTCTCGTCGTGGGAGTCGATGACGGTTGGCATGCTGCCAGCTTCACCCGGCGACCGGCACCGCCGCATCAGTCGCCCGACTGTTCCTCGGCAGTCACGGGACCGGCCGGCGCGGGGCGTGTCGGCGCGGGGTGTGTCGGCGCAGGGTCCGTCGGCGCGGGGCGTGTCGGCGCGGGGTGTGTCGGCGCGGGGCGTGTCGGTGCCGGGTCCGTCGGCGCGGGGCGTGTCGGTGCCGGGTCCGTCGGCGCGGGGCGTGTCGGTGCCGGGTCCGTCGGCGCGGGGTCCGTCGGCGCGGGGTGTGTCGGGGCGGGCGGGCGGGTGTGGTGCAGGCGGGTGCGCAGGAAGGCGCTGCCGGTGCGGATCGCCGCCCTGGTGGGCTCGCTGTCGGCCAGGGCGTGCAGCGCCACGAAGTCGTGGACGGTCCCGAGGAACCGTACGGACAGCGCCTCGACGCCCGCCTCGGTCAGCAGCCGCGCGTACTGCTCGCCCTCGTCCCGGGCCACGTCCGCCTCGGCGGTGACGACCAGGGCCGGCGGCAGCCCGGCCAGTTCCTGCGGACGCGCCCGCAGCGGTGCCGCGGTGGGCTCGGTCCGGCGGGCCGGGTCGCCGACGTACCGTGCCCAGTAGGCGCGCAGCGCCCGGCGGGTGAGCAGGTAGCCGGTGGCGAACTGCTGTTGCGAGGGGCTGTCGCAACGGGCGTCGGTGAGCGGGTAGTAGAGGAGCTGCGCGGCGATCGGCGGGCCGTTGCGGAGCTTGGCCAGCATGGTGACGGCGGCGGCGAGGGTGGCTCCGGCGCAGTCCCCGGCCACCGCCAGCCGGCCGGGGTCCAGGTCGAGTTCGCCGGCCTGGGAGACCGCCCAGGCCAGCAGGGCGTAGCACTCCTCGACGGCCACCGGGTAGCGGGCCTCGGGTGTGCGGCTGTACTCGGGTACGACCGCGCACACGCCGGCGCCGGTGACGAGTTCGCTGATGAGACGGGCGTGGGTCTGGGCGTCGCCGAGTGTCCACCGGCCGCCGTGCAGGTACAGCAGGACCGGGAGGGGGCCCGGCACCCCGGCCGGGCGGACCGTCCAGAAGCCGAGCAGCCGGGACGGGCCGACGGGAGCCGTACGGAAGACCGCGTCCACGGCGAAGTCCTCGAACCGGTCGGCCTGGGTCTCCCGCAGCGCCTGCCGGGCGGTGTCCGGGCCGAGGTCGTCCAGGACGGGCGGCACGGTGGCGGCGCTGACCAGACGCTGCACGGCCGGGTCGAGAACGACGGCCGTGCCGGACCGGCCGGCTGTCATGGGCGCTCCAGGGGTCGGTGTGCGCGCGTCATGAGCTCTCCTGCGACCGGCGCACCGGTGTCACGGGCCGTCCTCCGGTCGTGCTCCGTCGGCCCGCTCACCGGTCCTGCACCAGGTCGCGGAGCTGGTGGCGGCTGCTGATGCCGAGTTTGGGATACACCTTGTACAGGTGCGAGCCCACGGTACGCGGTGAGAGGAAGAGCCGCTCACCGATCTCCCGGTTCGACAGGCCGTCCGCGACGAGCTGGACGATCTGCCGCTGCTGTGCCGTGAGCTGCTCCAGCGGACCGGTGCCCGCGGGCGCGGGCGCGGCGCCGCTGGCGCGCAGTTCGCGGTGGGCGGCGGCCGCGAGGGTGCCCGCGCCGAGGTGTTCGGCGGTCTCCAGGACCGTGGTCAGCTGCCGGCGCGCCTCCCGGGTGCGGCGGCAGCGGCGCAGCCAGATCGCGTAGTTGAGGCGGACGTGCGCACACTCCCAGGGCCAGCGGTTCGCGCCGTGGTTGACGAGCGCCAGCTGGTAGTGCTGCTCGGCCTCGTGCTCCGGCCCAACGAGGGCTCCGGCGTGGTGCAGCAGCAGGGTCATCCTGGTGCTCGGGCGGTCCCCCTGGTCCGCCGCGACCCGCTCCAGGATCGGCAGGGCCTCGGCGGTGCGGCCGGTGCGCTGGGCGGTGACGGCGAGTTCGGCGACGGCGCGCGCGGACAGGTGGGGGTGCAGGGGCGGGCCGTCGGCGGTGAACAGGCCGCGCAGGTGCCGCCAGCCGTCCTCCATGTCCCCGCGCAGGAGCGCGACGAGTCCGCGGGCGCGCAGCAGCCGGGCGTGGGTGGCCCGGTTCTCCGCCAGGCAGACCTCACGCCAGACCGACGGGGTGAGCCGGGGCTGCGGCAGCGGGGTGCCGCGCAGCGCCCACAGGGTCAGGGCCTGGGCCTCCAGGTCGGCCGTCAGGCCCGGCAGCCGCAGTACGGCGGCCTCGGCGAGGGCGTCCGCGACGACGGCCCCGGCCTCGGTGAACCGGCCGACGGCCAGCAGGGTGTCCACGTGCGGTACGACCGACCAGCCGCGCAGACCGAACGCGCGGGCGGCCCGCAGCCGGTCGTCGGCCGTGCGCGACCGCCCCAGCTCCGCGTCCGCCTCGTCGGCGTGGTGCGCCACGGCGCCGAGCACCGTCCGCACGACCGGCGCGTCCGACCCCCCGAGCGAACCACGCGACACCCCACCCGACACACCGGCGCCACCCCCCACCCACCCCACCAACGCTTCCCCACCCCACACCCCGC
>NZ_JAKQYH010000022.1:0-32873 GCF_022343545.1 Streptomyces arenae | reverse complement strand
GGGGCCGGAGCCGGGGCAGCGGCGGCGGGCGCCGGAGCCGGGGCGGCCGGGGCCGGAGCGGCCGCGGGAGCGGCACCCGGGGCACCGATGACGGCGAGCTTGGCGCCGACCTCGGCGGTCTCGTCCTCACCGACCACGATCTCCAGCAGGACACCGGCGACCGGCGCCGGGATCTCGGTGTCGACCTTGTCGGTGGAGACCTCGAGCAGCGGCTCGTCCTCGGCGACCTCCTCGCCGACCTGCTTCAGCCAGCGGGTGACGGTGCCCTCGGTGACGGACTCGCCGAGCGCGGGCAGGACCACGTCCGTGCCCTGCGCGCCGGAGGCACCGGTGGCGGCCTCGGCGGTCGGGGCCGGAGCCGGGGCGGCCTGCTCGGTGGAGGGGGCGGCCTGGGCGGGCTCGGCCGGGGCCGGCGCCGGGGCGGCGGCGGGCTCGGCGGCCGGGGCCGGAGCGGCGGCCGGGGCGCCGGTGCCGTCGTCGATGATCGCCAGCTCGGCGCCCACCTCGACGGTCTCGTCCTCGGCGACCTTGATGGAGGCCAGGATGCCCGCGGCGGGGGCCGGGATCTCGGTGTCGACCTTGTCGGTCGACACCTCGAGCAGCGGCTCGTCGGCCTCGACGCGCTCACCCTCGGCCTTCAGCCAGCGGGTGACTGTGCCCTCGGTGACGCTCTCGCCGAGCGCCGGAAGGGTTACGGAAACCGCCATGGTTTCGGTTGCTCCTTACGAATTGCGGAAGTCTGTGTGCAAGCGGAGTCGCTTGGGTCGACCGAGGGTCAGTCGTGCGCGTGCAGGGGCTTGCCGGCCAGCGCCAGGTGGGCCTCGCCCATCGCCTCGTTCTGCGTCGGGTGGGCGTGGATGAGCTGGGCGACCTCGGCGGGCAGCGCCTCCCAGTTGTAGATCAGCTGGGCCTCGCCGACCTGCTCGCCCATGCGGTCGCCGACCATGTGGACGCCGACCACGGCGCCGTCCTTCACCTGGACGAGCTTGATCTCGCCCAAGGTGTTCAGGATCTTGCTCTTGCCGTTGCCCGCGAGGCTGTACTTGAGAGCGACGACCTTGTCCGCGCCGTAGATCTCCTTGGCCTTGGCCTCGGTGATGCCCACGGAGGCGACCTCGGGGTGGCAGTACGTCACCCGCGGCACGCCGTCGTAGTCGATCGGGACGGCCTTCAGACCGGCCAGCCGCTCCGCCACCAGGATGCCCTCGGCGAAGCCGACGTGCGCCAGCTGGAGGGTCGGGACCAGGTCGCCGACGGCGGAGATGGTCGGGACGTTGGTCCGCATGTACTCGTCGACCAGGACGTAGCCGCGGTCCATGGCGACACCCTGCTCCTCGTAGCCGAGACCGGCGGAGACCGGGCCACGGCCGACGGCGACGAGCAGGACCTCGGCCTCGAACTCCTTGCCGTCGGCGAGGGTGACCTTGACGCCGTCGGCGGTGTACTCGGCCTTCGAGAAGAAGGTGCCCAGGTTGAACTTGATGCCGCGCTTGCGGAAGGCGCGCTCAAGAAGCTTGGAGGAGTTCTCGTCCTCGACCGGGACGAGGTGCTTGAGGCCCTCGATGACGGTGACGTCCGCACCGAAGGACTTCCAGGCGGAGGCGAACTCGACGCCGATGACACCGCCGCCCAGGATGATCGCGGACTTGGGCACGCGGTCCAGGACGAGGGCGTGGTCGGAGGAGATGATCCGGTTGCCGTCGATCTCCAGGCCCGGCAGCGACTTCGGCACGGAGCCGGTCGCGAGGAGCACGTGGCGGCCCTGGACGCGCCGGCCGTTCACGTCGACGGAGGTGGGGGAGGACAGCCGGCCCTCGCCCTCGATGTACGTCACCTTGCGGGAGGCGATGAGACCCTGCAGGCCCTTGTACAGGCCGGCGATGACACCGTCCTTGTACTTGTGGACGGCCGGCACGTCGATGCCCTCGAAGGTGGCCTTGACACCGAACTGCTCGCTCTCGCGGGCCTGGTCGGCGATCTCACCCGCGTGCAGCAGGGCCTTGGTGGGGATGCAACCCCGGTGCAGGCACGTACCGCCGACCTTGTCCTTCTCGATCAGGGCGACGTCCAGGCCCAGCTGAGCCCCGCGCAGGGCCGCGGCGTAACCACCGCTACCACCGCCGAGGATCACTAGGTCGAAAACGGTGCTGGCGTCGTTCGCCACGTCACGTCCTCCATGCATGTGCGCCGTACGCCGGTCTCCAGTGACCGCGCGGCGGCTGGTGTCCGGCCGCTCTTCTTCGGCCCTGTGGTGGGGGCCCTGTCCTGCCGAGCCCATCTTCGCACTTGTCGGAGGTGAACGAGACGCCGGGCTGGAGTGTGAGACACCACACGCTCACTTGATAACGCCGCGAGTGGCAGCGCCCCGTCAGGGGCGCGGGGAACTGCGCGACAAGCCACGAATCACCCGCAGCCGCCGCAGGACCGAACCTCCCGAGCTGTTCGGCGACGGGACCTCGCCCTACCCGCGCGCGAGGCCCCGCCCACATCATCCGACGTCAGCCCAGGTCGCCCGCGGCGGTCAGCTCCGCGAGCCGCACCAGCGTCCGCACCGCGGACCCCGTGCCGCCCTTCGGCGTGTACCCGAAGGGACCGCCCTCGTTGAACGCCGGCCCGGCGATGTCGAGGTGCGCCCAGGTGATCCCCTCACCGACGAACTCCCGCAGGAACAGCCCGGCGACCAGCCCGCCGCCCATCCGCTCGCCCATGTTCGCGATGTCGGCGGTGGAGGAGTCCATCCCCTTGCGCAGGTGCTCGGGCAGCGGCATCGGCCAGGCCGGCTCGCCGACCTCCTCCGCGGCCTCGTGCACCGCCGTACGGAACGCCTCGTCGTTGCCCATGATGCCGAACGTCCGGCTGCCCAGCGCCAGCATCATCGCGCCGGTCAGCGTCGCCACGTCCACGATCGCGTCCGGCTTCTCCGCCGACGCCGCCCACAGCGCGTCGGCCAGCACCAGCCGCCCCTCGGCGTCCGTGTTGAGCACCTCGACCGTCTTGCCGCTGTACATGCGCAGCACGTCGCCGGGGCGCACCGCGGACCCGGACGGCATGTTCTCGGCCAGCGCCAGCCACCCGGTCACGTTGACCTCGAGACCGAGGCGCGCCGCCGAGACGACGGCGGCGAGGACCGCGGCCGCGCCGCTCATGTCGCACTTCATCGTCTCGTTGTGGCCGGCCGGCTTGAGGGAGATGCCGCCCGAGTCGTAGGTGATGCCCTTGCCGACGAAGGCGAGGTGCTTGTCCGCCTTGGAGTGCGTGTACGACAGCTTGACCAGCCGCGGTGTCGCCGCCGAGCCGCCGCCGACGCCGAGGATGCCGCCGTAGCCGCCCTTGGTGAGCGCCTTGTCGTCGAGGACCTGGATCTTGAGGCCGTGCTCCTTGGCCGCGTTCTGCGCGATGCCCGCGAAGATGGCCGGCGTGAGGTCGTTCGGCGGGGTGTTGATCAGGTCGCGGGCGCGGTTGAGCTCCTCGGAGACGGCGGTGGCGCGGGCCACGGCCGCCTTGTGGGCCGCGTCCCGCGGCTTGCCGCCGAGCAGCACGGCCTCGGCGAGCGGCGCCTTCCCGTTGCGCGTCTTCGCGTCCTTGCCGTTGTCCTTGTAGGTGTCGAAGGAGTACGCGCCGAGCAGCACGCCCTCGCCGAGCGCGCCGACGGCGGCCGCGTCCTGGACGGGCAGCGCGAAGGCCGCCTTCTTCGCACCGGTGAGCGCACGGCCGGCGACACCGGCCGCCCTGCGCAGCACCTCGGCGTCGTAGTCCGCGTCCTCGGCGGGCACGGCACCCAGCCCCACGGCGATGACGAGGGGGGCCTTGAAGCCGGCCGGGGCGGGCAGCTTGGTCAGTTCGCCCTCGGCACCCGAGGCACCGAGGGTCTCCAGGACGGCGGCGAGCTTGCCGTCGTAGGCCTTGTCCACGGCCTCCGCGCCCGGTGCTACGACCAGGCCCGCGGACTTGGAGCCAGTGCCCTTGGCGACACCGATCACGATCGCGTCGGCCCGGAGGCCGGGCGCCGCTGAGGTGCTGAGAGTGAGAGCAGTCACGGTGGTGAAATCTCGCTTCCGATGTTGAGTTGCAGTGGCCGAGTGGTGTGGGTCGACCGGGCCCGGGAAGCAGCCCCGGGAGCTGACCCGGGGTGCGTTGCGACCGGGGCCTTCACCCTGTCGGCGAACACCCGGGACGAGACTACGCGTGTGTATGCGTTCGCTCATTCCTGCGGGTGTTCACCCGAGGGTGGCGCAGGGGTCACCTCCGGGTCAGCCCCCCAGGGAGAACACCACCAGCGCGGCGGTGGCGGCGACTTCGGCCAGCGCCCCGAACACGTCCCCCGTGACCCCTCCGAACCGCCGCCGGCAGTGCCGCAGCAGCCCGTCGGTGGCGCCCTCCGCCACCACCACCGCGAGCAGTGCCCGCAGACTCTCGCCGGCCCCGAGCAGCGCCCCCGCGCCGGCCGCCGCCACCATCACCGCGAACGTCACCACGGCGGCCGCCACCTTCGGCACCACCCCCGCCACCGCCGCTCCCAGCCCCTCCGGCCGGGCCGCCGGCACCCCCGCCACCGCGGCGAGGGTGAGCGCCAGCCGGGCCACCGTCGCCGACACCACCGCGGCGAGTGCCCCCCGCGCCCAGCCGTCACCGAACGCCTGTGCCAGCGCGGCCACCTGACCGAGCAGCAGGAAGACCAGGGTGATCACGCCGAACGGCCCGATGTCCGACTGCTTCATGATGCGCAGCGCTTCCTCGGCGGGCTTGCCGCTGCCCAGCCCGTCGGCGGTGTCGGCGAGGCCGTCCAGGTGCAGCCCGCGGGTCAGCACGGCGGGCACCGCCACCGCGGCCACCGCGGCCAGCAGCGCACTCGCCCCCGCGACCACCAGCAGCGCGCCGACCGCGGCCGCGCAGACCCCCACGGCGAGGCCCGCCAGCGGGGCGAGCAGCATGCCGCCGCGGGCCGCCTCGCGGTCCCAGCGGGTGACCTTCACAGGGAACACCGTGAGCGTGCCGAAGGCGAAGCGAAGGCCGTCCGGCCAGGGGGTCTTGACCACCGGCGCAGGTTACCCGGAGGTCAGGAACCACCGACCCCCAGCACCCTCCCGACCGACCCCGGCACGAACCGGGTCGCCCCTGGCACGAACTCCGTCGGCCCCCGGCCATGAACCCCGTCGGCCCCTGGCACGGACCCCGGTCGGGACCTCGGCCGGGGATAAAGTGCGCACATGGGACAATGGCTGGAACGGAACATCGTCGAGCCCGGCAAACTCCCGCTGCTGCTCGCCCTGACCGCCTTCGTCCTGACCTTCGTGGTCACCCGGGTCATCACCCGGCTGATCCGGGCCGGGAAAGGCCCGTTCGGCAACGTGAAGGCCGGCGGGCTGCACATCCACCACGTGGTCCCCGGGGTGGTCCTCACCGTCGTCGGCGGTTTCGGCGCGGTCGCCGGCGGCCGGCAGGGCCTCGGCGCGGCCGTCGCCGCGATCGTCTTCGGTATCGGCGCGGGCCTCGTCCTCGACGAGTTCGCGCTGATCCTCCACCTCGACGACGTCTACTGGACCGAGGAGGGCCGCAAGAGCGTCGAGGTCGTCGTCATCACCGCCGCGATGGTCGGGCTGCTGCTCGCCGGGTTCTCCCCGTTCGGGGTCAACGACATCTCGGCCGACGAACTCCAGGACCGGGGCACGGTCATCGCGAACATCGTGGCCAACTTCGCCTTCTCGCTCGTCGCGCTGAGCAAGGGCAAGACCCGGGTCGCGATCTTCGGAGTGATCGTCCCGCTGGTCGCCGTCGTCGGCGCGGTCCGCCTCGCCCGTCCCGGCTCGGCCTGGGCCCGCCGCTTCTACGGCGACCGGCCGCGCGCCCGGGCCCGGGCGGGCCTGCGCGCCTACCACCACGACCGGCGCTGGTCCCGGCTCAGCCGGACCCTTCAGGACTGGATCGGCGGCAAACCCGACCGCCCCGAGCCGGCCCGGCTGCCCGGCCGCCGCTGAGGCCGCGGGTGCCGCAGCCGCCGTGCCATCCGCACCGCCGCCCACAGGGCCGCCACGCCCGCGAGGGCCGCCAAGTGCTCCCGGCCGGCGAGGTTCTCCTTCAGCGCCACCTCGGCCACCATCGCGGCGGCCACCGCGCCGGCGGTGACGTGGGCGCCGTACCGCCAGGCCAGGAAGACCGCGAGGCCGACGACCGCGGCCGACGGCCCGGTGTCCACCACCCGCGCGTCCGAGCCCGGCAGGCCCAGCGGGACGTGCGGGCCCAGCGCGATGCCGACGCGGGCGTACAGAGTGCCGGCGAGGGTCGCCACGTACGCGACGGCCAGGGTCCGCCACCAGCCCAGGCACACCTCGGCGATGCCGAAGACGACCAGGATCTGCGCCAGCGCACCCCACACCGGCAGGTCCAGCGCCGGTACGCACAGGGAGAGCGGAGTGCGCAGCAGGGCCAGCCAGAACGGGTCCGCGGCCCGCACGGCCCCGGCGTGCTGCACGAGGCGGTAACCCCACGGCTGGTTCTGCGTGAACTGCAGCAGCGCGGTCAGGCACACCGCGGCGACCGTCATCGGCACCGCCCGCAGCCGCAGCTTCGCCAGCGGCCCGCGCGCGGTGGCGTACAGCAGCCCCCATTCGACGCGGGCCCAGCGAGCGAGCGGTGTCATGCGGTGGTCCTCATCCGTGCGTGTCCCCGGGCGACTCCAGGTGTCCGCGGTGCAGCCACCCGGGCAGTCCCGGCGCCTCCAGGAACCCTTCCGCGCGCGCCGACGCGAGACCGATGCGCGGCAGGTCCGCGCTCTTCTCGAAGAGCAGGAACCGGGGCTCCCAGATGGGCCGGTACTTGGCGTTCGCCCGGTACAGGGACTCGATCTGCCACCACCGGGAGAAGAAGCTCAGCAGAGACCTCCACAGCCGCAGCACCGGTCCCGCGCCGAGACGCGCACCACGTTCGAAGACCGACCGGAACATCGCGAAGTTGAGCGAGACCTGGGTGATCCCGATCTCCCCGGCGCGCCGGAGCAGTTCGATGACCATGAACTCCATCAGCCCGTTGTCGGAGTCCCGGTCCCGCCGCATCAGATCGAGGGACAGCCCGCCCGGCCCCCACGGCACGAACGACAGCAGCGCCCGCAGCTCGCCCTCGCCGTCCCCGGCGCCGCCGTCCCTGCACTCCACCATCACGCACCGCCCGTCCCGGGGGTCCCCGAGCCGCCCCAGCGCCATGCTGAACCCGCGCTCGGTGGCCCCGTCCCGCCAGTCGTCGGCACGCCGGACGAGGTACGACATCTCGTCCGCCGGAATGTCCTCGTGCCGTCTGACGCGTACCGAGTACCCGGCCCGGCCGATCCGGTTGTGGGCCTGCCGCACGGTGCGCATGGCCCGACCCTCCAGCGTGAAGTCGGCGACCTCCACGATCGCCTCGTCACCGAGTTCCAGGGCGTCGAGACCGTGGCGGGCGTACACGGTCCCGGCCTCCTCGCCCGCGCCCATCACCGCCGGGATCCAGCCGTGCGTCCGCGCCTCGGCCAGCCACGGCACGATCGCCCCGGGCCAGGCCTCCGGATCCCCGATCGGATCCCCCGAGGCGAGGCTCACCCCGCCGACCACCCGGTACGCGACCGCCGCCTTGCGGGTCGGCGACCACACCACGCTCTTCTCCCGGCGCAGCGCGAAGTACCCGAGGGAGTCCCGTTCGCCGTGCCGCTCCAGCAGCACGCGCAGCTGCTTCTCGTCGTCCTCGGTGATCGGGTCGACGGCCCGGCGGGAACGGAAGGCGGCGTAGAAGACGGTGAGGACGAGCAGCGTGCTGAGCACGTTGATGACGACGTTCACCCAGTTGGGCGGTGCGATGTGGGGAAACCGGGAGGGGTCGGAGGCGACCGAGACCAGGCGCAGGGTGCCGTAGTGCCAGCGCTCCACGAACGTCGAACGCGCGGCCTGCGGCGCCTGGTCGGTGACGGTGACGAGGAGTGCGGCGAGCAGTGAGGCGGCGACACCGCCGCCGACCGCGACGGTGGCGGCGAGCCGGGGGTTGGACCGGTCGCCCTTCGCGTAGAACTCCCGCCGGCCGACGAGCAGCGCCGCCACGAAGGCGGCGGTCAGCACGAGCGAGATCCAGTTCTGGGCGTACCGGCGGATCTCCGGGAACGCCATGGCGAACGCGAAGAGCGCGAGGAAGAGCCCGCTCAGCACCAGGTTCAGGATCCACGCGGCCCGCTTGCGGCGGCGCATGGTGATCGCGAGGAACGCGGTGAACACACCGGAGGCGAAGCCGGCGGTCAGCAGGTACGGGGTGAAGAAGTTCTCCTGGTTGTGCCGCCGCACGTCCTGCCCCAGCGACACCCACACCGCGCTGAGGAAGTTGACGAAGGCGACGGCACGCAGGTACCACACGGCAAAGGCGGCGGCCCGCTGGGAAACCCCGGCCCGCCGCCCTTTCTCACGTCCGTCACGCTGCTCGACGGCAATTCGGGCATCTCCCATGGACCAGGATCATATGGCCGCCACCAGGACGAACCGCACCACACGCTCCCACGGGTCTCACCGTCGCCGGTACGACTGACAGCGCGGCCGCGGCACCGGCTCCTTCTCTCCGCCGCGATGGTGCCCTACTCCTCCGGCTTCTCCCCGTCCTCCGGCTTCTCGGGGAGTTCTGCGGCCAGGGCGGCGGCCGACTGGACCAGGGGGAGGGCCAGCAGGGCGCCCGCGCCCTCGCCCACCGTCACGCCCTGCTCCAGCAGCGGTTCCAGGGCCATCCGGTCCAGCGCCTTCGCCTGCCCCGGCTCCCCGCTGCCGTGCCCCGCCAGCCACCAGTCCGGCGCCCGGAACGCGATCCGCTGCGCGACCAGCGCACACGCGGCCGTCACGACCCCGTCCAGCACCACCGGCAGCTTCCGCACCGCCGCCTGCAACAGGAATCCGGTCATCGCCGCCAGGTCCGCCCCGCCGACGGTCGCCAGCAGCTGCAACTGGTCCCCGAGCACCGGCCGCGCCCGCCGCAACGCGTCCCGGATCGCCGCGCACTTGCGCATCCACGCCAGGTCGTCGATGGCGAGCCCGCCCCGCCCGGTGACCACGGACGCGTCCGTCCCGCACAGCGCCGCGACGAGGACGGCCGCCGCCGTCGTGCCGCCGACGCTGACGTCCCCGAGCACCACCAGATCGGTCCCCGAGTCGGCCTCCTCGTCGGCCAGCGCGACCCCCGCGAGGAAGGCCGCCTCGGCCTCCTCCGCCGTCAGCGCGTCCTCGATGTCGATACGGCCGCTGCCCCGCCGTACCCGGTGCCGTACGACCTCCTTCGGCAGCACGTCCGGATCGCAGTCCAGCGCCATGTCGATGATCCGTACGGGCACCCCGAGCCGCCGGGCCAGCACCGACACCGGGCTGGCCCCCTCCAGGATCGCCCGGACCAGCAGCTCCGCGCTGCCCGCGGGCCGCGCGGAGACCCCGAGTTCGGCGACGCCGTGGTCACCGGCGAAGAGCAGGACCCGCGGCCGTTCCACCGGCCGTACCGGTACGGAACCCTGCGCCGCGGCCAGCCACTCACCCAGGTCGTCGAGGCGGCCCAGCGACCCGGGCGGCACGACCAGCCGCTCCCGGCGCGCCTCGGCGTCCCGGCGTACACCGCCGTCGGGGCGCTCGATCAGATCGGTGAAGTCGTCGAGATTAAGCGAGCTCATTCGCCGAACAGTACCGGCACGGAAGCGACGGTTCGGCGCCAGATCGGCAGCACACCCGCACGGCGGCTTTGCAGGCAAGATCGGTATCCCATACGTTCCGTTTTGCAGTGGATTGCGTTCAGGGAGCACAGGGAGCCGCCCATGCCGCCCACGCCCGAACTCGCCCCGGGCCCCGACCGGTTCCACGAACCGCGCCGCGAGGACTGCCCCTGGTGCGGCTCCAGACGCCTGCGCACCCGGCTGCGCGCACCCGACCTCCTCCACCACCGGCCCGGCACGTTCACCGTCGACGAGTGCCGTGACTGCGCCCACGCCTTCCAGAACCCCCGGCTGTCCGCGGCCGGGTTCGCCCTCTACCACCAGGACTACTACGCGGGCCGCCTGGAGGACTACACCGACCGCTTCCTGGCGACCCGCGCGGGCCGCCGCCGGCACCGCGCCGCGGTCCGCGCGCTGCCGGCGCCGCTGGAGCCGGAGAGCTGGCTGGACGTCGGCACGGGCCACGCCCACTTCCCGGACACCGCCCGGGAACTGCTGCCGTACACCTCCTTCGACGGGCTGGACCCGACCGTGCGGGTGCTGACCGCCCAGAGCGAGGGACGCGTTGAGGAGGCCCACTGCGGCCACCTGACCTCGCCCGGACTGCTGGCCCGGCTGCGCGCCCGCTACGACGTCGTCAGCATGTTCCGGCACCTGGAGCACGCGCCCGACCCGCGGGCCGAACTCCGCGCCGCGCTCACCGTGCTGCGTCCCGGCGGACACCTGCTCATCGAGATCCCGAACCCGCGCAGCGCGCCCGCCAGACTCCTCGGCAAGTGGTGGATCCCGTACGGCCAGCCCCGCCATCTGCACCTGCTGCCGCCCGCCAACCTGCGGGCGGAACTGGAGGCGCAGGGGTGCGAGATCCTGCGGACCGACCGGCGGGCACCGCACCTGCCGTGCGACCTCTCCGCGGCGCTCGCGCTGGCCCTCGGCCGGATGCTGCCGAAACGGTGGCTGCCGGCGGCCGCCCCGCTGGTCGCGGTGGCGCGGGCCGCCGACCACGCCGTGGCCCCGCTGCTGCGCCGGACGCCGTTCTCCAACGGATACCGGATCATCGCCCGCAAAGGGCAGGGGAGGTGAGCGGACCCCCGCTCACCTCAGCACCAGCGCCTGCCCCGCCACCACCAGCACCACCTGCTCGCACTCGCTCGCGAACGCGGCGTTCAGACGGCCCAGTTCGTCGCGGTAGCGCCGGCCCGACGCCGTGGCCGGCACGATCCCCGACCCCACCTCGTTCGACACGGCCACCACCGTCCGCCGGGTCGCCCGTACCGCCCCCGTCAGCTCCCGTACCCGCTCCCGCAGGGACTTCTCGCCGCCCGACGCCCACTCCGTGTCGTCCCACGCCCCCACGGCGTCCATCGCGTCCGTCAGCCACAGCGACAGACAGTCCACCAGCAACGGCGGTCCGTCCTGCGTCAGCAACGGCACCAGGTCGCAGGTCTCCGTCGTCCGCCACGACCCCGGCCGCCGCTCCCGGTGCGCGGCCACCCGCGCCGCCCACTCGGTGTCCCCGCCCCGGGTACCGCCGGTGGCGACGTACAGCACGTCCGGGAAGGACTCCAGCCGCCGCTCGGCCTCCACTGACTTGCCTGACCGCGCCCCGCCCAGCACCAGCGTCCGGCGGGGCACGTCGGGCACGTCCTCGTACACGCCGACCGTCAACGTCGTCCCGTCGGGCACGGCCCGCGCCCCGGCCGCCGCCAGCCGGCGCCGCAACTCGGCACCGGGCGGCACGTCGTGGTCGAGGTGGACGGCGACGACATCCGTGGTCGCCGCCACCGAACCGACCGCCCGCAGCCGCGCCAGCGCGTCCGGCCGCCCCACCACGTCCAGGAGCACCAGGTCGTACGACTCCGCGCTCCCGTTCTCCAGCCCGGCCGGCGCCCCGCCCGGCGGCAGGTAGAGCAGCCGCTGCCCGTCGGGCCCGGTCACCGCGTACCCGGTGCCGCCCGCGTCCATCGCCACCGCCCGCACCCGATGCCCCGTCAGCAGCGCCAGCTCACGGCCGTCCGGCACCCGGGCCGGCTGCGGCAGCCCGGCCGGCACCTCGACGGCGGGCCCGTCGTGCGGATGCGAGAGCAGCACCTGCCGGACGCTCCCGAGGGACCGGCCGGCCCGCGCCGCCGCGAACGCCGCGCCGGGCGTCAGATCGAGCAGCAGCGTCCCGTCCACCAGCGCGGCGGTGGCGGCCCGCGCGTCCACCCCGACGGCACACGCGCAGACCGCGCAGGAACAACCGGGCCGGGGCAGCCCCGCAGGCCCACCGGTACCGAGCAAAGTCACTTCCACGGCCCGATTCTCACCCGTCCCAGCGGTTCTTGCTTGAGCGGGCGCCCCGTGAACCGTGCCCCGAAGGGGCGCGGGGAACTGCGCGAGCGGCCCCTACCGGGCTTGCACATGCCCCACAACCAGCGGAGTTTTTCCCGGCGCCCTTATACGATGCACCAGTTGGATCAAAGGAGGCCTACATGGCGGCATGGACGTGGCGGTTCGAGAAGGCCGACGGGACGGAGGTCCAGCCCGCGGTGGAGCCCGAGGAGTTCACCACCCAGGGCGACGCCGAGTCCTGGATCGGCGAACAGTGGAAGGAGCTGCTCGCCGGCGGCGCCGACCAGGTGCGGCTCTACGAGGACGCCACCGAGATCTACGGCCCGATGAGCCTGCACGCGGACGAGGCCTAGGACACGTCCGCGAACGCCGGTGGGGGCGGCCGCGGCCGGCCGCCCCCACCGGCGTGAAAGTCACTGCTCGCCCAGCGTCACATCCACCGTCCGCTCGATGCCGTCCCGGCTGAACGTCACCTTCGTCTTCTGTCCCGGCCGGTCCGACGCGAGCGATTCGGCCAGTGAGGTGATGGTGGTGATGTCGTCGGCGCCCACCTTGGTGATGATGTCCCCGGGCCGGATCCCGGCCTTGTCGGCGGCGTCCCCCGGTTTCACGGTCACCACGGCCACCCCGGCCGGCTGGTAGTTCACGTCGACGACCGTGCGCCCGGTGATGCCGAGCGCGGCCCGCCCCGAGTCCGTGACCTTGCCCTGCCTGATGATCTGGTCGGCGACCGTCTTCACCATCGACCCGGGGATGGCGAACCCGATCCCCGGCGCCGTGCTGCCGCCCAGGTCCGGGTCGGTCGCGGCGAGCGTCGGGATGCCGATGACCCGGCCGTCGAGGTCGACCAGGGCACCGCCGCTGTTGCCCGGGTTGATGGCGGCCGAGGTCTGCACCATGTTGGGGATCGTGGCGCCGGGGCCGCCCGAGGGGTTCTCGCTGACGGTCCGTCCGGTCGCCGAGACGATGCCCTCGGTCACGCTGGACGACAGTCCCAGCGGCGACCCCATGGCGAGCGTGATCTGTCCGACCTGGACCTTCTCGGTCTCCCCGAAGACGGCAGCCCGCAGTCCGTCCGGGATCTTGTCGAGCCTGATGACCGCCAGATCCTGCTCGGGATAGGAGTAGACGAGCGTCGCGGTGAGCGGTTCCTCGTTGTTGGCCGTCGTCACCCTGAACTTCTTCTCGTTCCCGACGACGTGCGCGTTGGTGACGATGTGTCCGTTGCCGTCGTAGACCACGCCCGAGCCGAGATCGCTGCTGGCCTGGATCTGCACCACCGACGGCAGGACGTTCTTGATCACCTTCTGGTACTGGTTCTGCAGGTCGGTCGCCGCCAGGGGTACGCCCGTCACCCGGCCGGCCCGGGCGGCCGGGGCCTCCTCGGCCGGGCCGCCCCCGAAGCCGGAGCACCCGGAGGCGAGGGCGAGACAGCAGCTGCCGAGCACGGCGGCCGTACGGAGGGTGCGGCGGGCGGCGGAAACGTCCATGCACCGAGTCTCCCGTCGGCGCCCGGTGCCCGGCGCGCGCTGCTCGCCCGAACGGGCAGGGTCAGCCGCGCACCCCGCACAGGTGCAGCAGCGCCGCGACCGACCGGTAGGGGTCCGTCCGCCCGGCCCGCTCCTCCGCCGCCAGCAGGGTCTCCACGTCGGCGGGGAGTTCGGCGCCGTCCGGGGCCGTGTCCGTGAACACCCGCACCCCGTACCAGGAGTGCAGCGGAGCGCCGATCCCGGCGAGGGCGGCCGTCAGCGTGACCAGCCGGTCGGCCCGTACGGCCAGACCCAGCCGGTTGAGGTACGAGACGGAGTCGAACGCGGCGAGCGCGCCCGCCCAGTCACCGCCCAGACCGGGGCGCATGGCGAGCGCGTCGGCGTTGCGCACCAACAGCGACAGCAGCCCGCCCGGGGCCAGCATCCGCGCCAGGCCGGCCAGCAGCGCGTCCGGTTCCTCGACGTACATCAGCACGCCGTGGCAGAGCACCACGTCGAAGCTGCCCGGCAGGAAGTGGACCCCGGTGTCCCGCCCGTCCCCGTGGACGATCCGCACCCGCTCGCGGATCCCCTCCGGCTCACCGGCCAGCGCCTCGCGCGCGGCCGTGATCATCGACGGTTCCTGCTCCACGCCCGTCACCTGGTGACCGGCCCGGGCCAGCCGCAGCGCCTGCGTGCCCTGGCCCATCCCGACGTCGAGCACCCGCAGTCGCTGCCCGACCGGGAACCGCCCGGCTATCTGCTCGTCGAGCTGCCGGGCCACCAGCTCCTGTCGTACGACGTCACGCAGCCCGCCCAGCCGGTCCAGCCAGGCCCGCGCCGCGCCCCCGGAGAAAGGCTCTGCGCTCAGGGCCGCTCTCCGCGCTTGACCTGCGGCTTGGGCAGCCGGAGCCGGCGCATCTGGAGGGAGCGCATCAGGGCGTAGGCGACGGCGCCCTTCCGGTTCTGGTCCGGGAAGCGCTCGGCCAGCCGGCTCCGCAGCCGGAAGCCGCTGACGGCCGCGTCGAGCACGATCAGCACGATCACGATCAGCCACAGCAACAGCGCGATGTTCTTGATCGCCGCGTTGTTGATCACGCTCATGACCAGGATGACCACGGCCAGCGGCAGGAAGAACTCCGCCACGTTGAAGCGCGAGTCGACCCAGTCACGGGCGAACTTGCGGACCGGGCCCTTGTCACGGGCCGGCAGGTACCGCTCGTCGCCGGTGGCCAGCGCCTGGCGCTGCCGCTCCATGGCGGTGCGCCGCTCGTCGCGCTGACGCTTCGCGGCGTCCTTGCGCGTCGTCGGCGTGTTGGCCACGCTGCGGCGCTGGGTCTGGGCCTCACTGCGCTTGGGCGTGGGCCGGCCCTTGGGGGCCTGCGGGTGACGGGTCTGCTTGGAGTCGGTCAGCGCCTTGTCGGCGGGGGCCTTCTCGTCCTTGGCACGGCTACGGAACACAAAACCCAAGGGTACGGGGTGCCGGGGTGTGGGCCCTAGTGCGGTGGGGAACGATCCCGCAACGCCAGTCGTCTCCATGAGGGACAGACGGGGGACAGAGGGGACGTTGCAGACGGTTCACTCCGGGGGCACTCTCCTACCTGTGCCGGAGCGGACCCGACCGCAGTCGTCCTTGGGGATGAGCGCATCGGTCCCCGAACAGTGCGGTAATGGACGCAGGGCCCGTACTGTGGGTTCTGTCGCAGGATCGGTGAGCTGGAGTCCGTCAGAAGGGGGCGCGCGAAGCCCATGAGCGGTGTCATGAAGCGTATGGGGATGATCTTCCGCGCGAAGGCGAACAAGGCCCTGGACAGGGCCGAGGACCCGCGCGAGACCCTCGACTACTCGTACCAGAAGCAGCTCGAACTGCTTCAGAAGGTGCGCCGTGGCGTGGCCGACGTCGCCACCTCCCGCAAGCGCCTCGAACTCCAGCTGAACCAGCTCCAGCAGCAGTCCTCCAAGCTGGAGGACCAGGGCCGCAAGGCGCTCGCGCTCGGCCGTGAGGACCTCGCCCGCGAGGCGCTGTCCCGGCGCGCCGCCCTCCAGCAGCAGGTGACCGACCTGGAGACCCAGCACGCCACCCTCCAGGGCGAGGAGGAGAAGCTCACCCTCGCGGCGCAGCGCCTCCAGGCCAAGGTGGACGCCTTCCGCACGAAGAAGGAGACCATCAAGGCCACCTACACCGCCGCCCAGGCCCAGACCCGCATCGGCGAGGCCTTCTCCGGCATCTCCGAGGAGATGGGCGACGTCGGCCTGGCCATCCAGCGCGCCGAGGACAAGACGCAGCAGCTCCAGGCCCGCGCCGGCGCCATCGACGAACTGCTCGCCTCCGGGGCGCTCGACGACCCGACCGGCATGGCCAAGGACGACATCGCGGCCGAGCTGGACCGGCTCTCCGGTGGTACGGATGTAGAGCTGGAACTGCAGCGCATGAAGGCCGAGCTCGCCGGCGGTTCGCCCCAGCAGGCGATCGAGGGCGGCACCGGCCAGGGGCAGCAGTCGCAGCAGCCGCAGGACACCCCGCGCTTCGACAAGCAGTAGCCGACGCCTGGAGGGCGACATGGCCGACATGGTCGTGAGGATCATGGGGGAGGGCCAGGTGAGACTGGCCGACAGCCACCTCGCCGCACTGAACGAGCTGGACGACGAACTCCTCGCGGAGACGGAGTCCGGTGACGAGGCAGCCTTCCGCCGCACCCTGGGCGCCCTCCTGGACCGGGTCCGAGAACTGGGCGAACCGCTCCCGGCCGACGCCCTGGAGCCCTCGGACCTGATCCTCCCGTCCCCGGACGCGACCCTGGAAGAGGTCCGCGCCCTGCTCAGGGACGACGGCCTGATCCCGGGCTGACGCCCGCGGGCCGGACGGCCGCCCCCGCGACGGGCCGGGCAGGCGGTTCCGGCCCGGAAGAACCCGACGTACCGTTCAGACCGTGAGCACCTTCGACCGGGCCCGTTGCAGCGCGGACGCCCACCCCCTCGCGTGGGACGCCGCCGTCGCCGCCGGCGTCCTCGTGTGCATGGTCGCCGGCTCCTTCGTCGTTCCGCACGGCGCGCACGGCGTGCGGTGGGGCGTGCGGACCCCCGACCCGCTCAGCCTGGTCCTGATGACGCTCGCCGCGGCGGCCCTGGTGTTCCGCAGGCACGCCCCCAAGACGGTCCTGGCCGTCACCGGAGCCGCCGCCGTCGTCGAGTGCGTCACCGGCGACCCCCGGGCGCCCGTCGCGATGGCGGCCGTGGTCGCCCTGTTCACCGTCGCCGCCACCACCGACCGCCGCACCACCCTGCGGGCCGGCCTGCTCACCATGATCGTGCTGACGACCGCCGCGATGGCCGCGGGCCCGCTGCCGTGGTACGCCCAGGAGAACCTCGCGATCTTCGCCTGGACCGGGATCGGCGCCACCGCGGGCGACGCCGTGCGCAGCAGACGCGCCGTCGTCCAGGCCATCCGCGAACGCGCCGAACGCGCCGAGCGCACCCGCGAGGAGGAGGCCCGCCGCCGGGTCGCCGAGGAACGCCTGCGGATCGCCCGCGACCTCCACGACGTCGTCGCCCACCACATCGCCCTGGTCAACGTGCAGGCGGGCGTGGCCGCGCACGTCATGGACAAACGGCCCGACCAGGCCAAGGAAGCCCTCGCCCACGTCCGTGAGGCCAGCCGCTCCGCGCTCAACGAACTGCGTGCCACCGTCGGCCTGCTCCGCCAGTCCGGCGACCCCGAGGCGCCCACCGAGCCCGCCCCCGGCCTGCACGCCCTCGAAGAACTCGCCGACACCTTCCGCAACGCGGGACTCCAGGTCGAGGTCGCCCGCGCCGACCAGGGCACCACGGTGCCGGCCGCCGTCGACCTGGCCGCCTACCGGATCGTCCAGGAGGCCCTGACCAACGTGCGGAAGCACGCGGGCCCGGACGCCAGGGCCGAGGTCAGCGTCGTACGCGTCGGCCCGCACATCGAGGTCACCGTCCTCGACGACGGCTCCGGCGAGGACAGCCTTCCCGAGGCCGGCGGCGGCCACGGGCTGCTCGGCATGCGCGAGCGGGTCACCGCCCTGCGCGGCACCCTCACCACCGGTCCCCGCTACGGCGGCGGTTTCCGCGTCCATGCGATCCTGCCGGTCAAGGCCGACACAAACGCCCGGACGAACAGCCGTACGGGAGCTCTGGGGGATTCCGTATGACGATCCGTGTCCTGCTCGCCGACGACCAGGCACTGCTGCGCAGCGCGTTCCGCGTCCTCGTCGACTCCGAGCCCGACATGGAGGTGGTCGGCGAGGCCTCCGACGGCGCCGAGGCGGTCCGGCTGACCCGGGAGCGGCAGGCCGACGTCGTCCTGATGGACATCCGGATGCCGGGCACCGACGGCCTCGCCGCCACCCGGCTGATCAGCGCCGACCCCTCGCTCGCCCAGGTCCGGGTGGTCATCCTGACCACGTTCGAGGTCGACGACTACGTGGTCCAGGCGCTGCGCGCGGGCGCCTCCGGCTTCCTCGGCAAGGGCAGCGAACCCGAGGAACTGCTCAGCGCCATCCGGATCGCCGCCGGCGGCGAGGCGCTGCTGTCCCCGACGGCCACCAAGGGCCTGATCGCCCGCTTCCTCGCCCAGGGCGACGCGGGCGACGACGGCCGTGACCCGGCCCGCGCCCGCCGCCTCGACGCCCTCACCGGGCGGGAGCGCGAGGTCCTCGTCCAGGTCGCCGGCGGGCACTCCAACGACGAGATCGCGGAGCGCCTGGAGGTCAGCCCGCTGACCGTGAAGACGCACGTCAACCGGGCCATGGCCAAGCTGGGCGCGCGGGACCGGGCGCAGCTCGTGGTGATCGCGTACGAGTCGGGGCTGGTCCGTCCGAGGATGGAGTGATCTCCACCCGGGTGTACTGCGGGCGGAGTAGGAGCCGGATAAGCGAACGGCACCCAGGACCTACGTGACCGGGCCCGGACATGGGTGAGGGTGGTGGGGTGGGCGCTCACAGGCGCCCCCTGTGTCGCTCACGGCAGCTTGTCCGCCGCTCACAGCAGCTCACAGCAGCTCACCGGAAAGAGACCCCGACCCATGTCCTGGCTGTCCAGATTCAGCCTCGCGCAGCGGGCCCTGATAGGCCTCATGTCACTGATCGCGCTCGCCTTCGGGGCGATCGCCGTCCCCCAGATCAAGCAGCAGCTGCTGCCCACCATCTCCCTGCCCATGGTGTCGGTGATCGCCCCCTACCAGGGCGCGGCACCGGACGTCGTCGAGAAGCAGATCGTCGAGCCGATCGAGAACAACCTCGAAGGCGTCGACGGCGTCACCGGCGTCACCTCCACCGCGAGCGAGGGCAACGCCGTGATCATGGCGTCCTTCGACTACGGCAGCGACACCAAGCAGCTGGTGGCCGACGTGCAGCTGGCCGTCAACCGCGCCCAGCTCCCGGACTCCGTCGACCCGCAGGTCATCTCCGGTTCCACCGACGACATGCCGACCGTGGTCCTCGCCGTCACCTCCGGCGAGGACCAGCAGGCCCTCGCCGACCGGCTGGACACGACGGTCGTCCCGGACCTGAAGAACATCGACGGCGTCGGCCGCGTCCAGGTCACGGGCGTCCGGGACGTCCAGGTGACCGTCACCCCCGACGACGCGAAGCTCGCGAAGGCCGGGCTCACCCCCGCCGCCCTCGCCCAGTCGCTCCAGGCGGCCGGCGCGACCGTCGCGGCCGGTTCCTTCGCCGAGGACGGCGCCAACCGCACCGTCCAGGTGGGCGGCGGCCTCACCTCGCTGGCACAGATCAGGGACCTGATGGTCACCGGGCAGGGCGTCAAGAAGCCGGTGCGCCTCGGCGACGTGGCCGCGGTGAAGGAGCAGGAGGCCCCGGCCGACTCCATCACCCGCACCGACGGCCGCCCCAGCCTCGCCGTGAACGTCACCATGGACCACGACGGCAGCGCGGTCTCCATCTCGAACGCGGTCAAGGATAGGCTGCCGAAGCTCCGTCAGGACCTCGGCTCCGGCGCCACCGTCACCGTCGTCAGCGACCAGGGCCCGGCGGTCTCCAAGTCCATCAAGGGCCTGACCACCGAGGGCGCCCTCGGCCTGCTCTTCGCGGTCCTGGTCATCCTGGTCTTCCTGGCCTCGGTCCGCTCGACCCTCGTGACGGCGGTGTCCATCCCGCTCTCCGTCGTCCTCGCGCTGATCGTGCTGTGGAGCCGGGGCCTGTCCCTCAACATGCTCACCCTCGGCGCGCTCACCATCGCCATCGGCCGGGTCGTCGACGACTCGATCGTGGTCCTGGAGAACATCAAGCGCCACCTCGGCTACGGCGAGGAGCGGCAGGCCGCCATCCTCGGCGCGGTCCGCGAGGTGGCCGGCGCGGTCACCTCGTCCACGCTCACCACGGTCGCCGTCTTCCTGCCGATCGGCCTGGTCGGCGGCATGGTGGGCGCTCTGTTCGGCTCGTTCAGCATCACGGTGACGGCGGCGCTGCTCGCCTCCCTGCTGGTCTCGCTGACGGTCGTCCCCGTCCTGTCGTACTGGTTCCTGCGCGCCCCCAAGGGCACCCCCGAGGACGCGCGGGAGGCCCGCCGCAGGGCCGAGGAGAAGGAGGCGAACAGCCGCCTCCAGCGGGCGTACGTGCCGGTGCTGCGTTTCGCGACCCGGCGCCGCCTCACCAGCGTGCTGATCGCGGTGGTCGTACTGGTCCTCACGTTCGGCATGTCCGGGCTGCTGAAGACCAACTTCTTCGACCAGGGCGACCAGGAGGTCCTCACCGTCAAGCAGGAGCTGAAGCCCGGCACCGGCCTGGCCGCGACCGACGCGCAGGCGAAGAAGGTCGAGAAGCTGCTCGCCTCCGTCGACGGGGTGAAGGACTACCAGGTCACCGTCGGCTCCTCCGGCTTCATGGCGGCCTTCGGCGGCGGCACCGACACCAACCAGGCCTCGTACTCGGTGATGCTGGACGACGCGAAGTCGTACGACAGGGTGCAGAACGCCATCGAGGACGGTCTGCACAAGCTCTCCGGGATCGGCACCACCACCGTCTCGGCCGGTGACGGCTTCGGCAGCCAGGACCTGAGCGTCGTCGTGAAGGCGGCCGACGGGGCCGTCCTGCGCAAGGCCTCCGAGCAGGTACGGGCCGCGGTCGCGAAGCTGGACGACGTCACCGACGTCACCAGCGACCTCTCCCAGAGCGTGCCGCGCATCTCGGTGAAGGCCAACTCCAAGGCCGCCGCGGCCGGTTTCGACGACCAGACGCTGGGCGCCGCCGTCAGCCAGGCGGTCAAGGGCACCACGGCCGCCAAGGCCACCCTCGACGACACCGAGCGGGACGTCGTCGTGAAGTCGGCGAAGCCGGCCGAGACCCTGGCGCAGCTGCGCGCGCTCCGGCTGGGTCCGGTGAAGCTGGGCGACATCGCCACGGTGAAGCTGGTGGCCGGGCCGGTGTCGCTGACCCGGATCGACGGCCGGCGTGCCGCGACCGTCACGGCGAAGCCCACCGGTGACAACACCGGCGCGGTCAGCACCCAACTCCAGGCGAAGATAAAGGCGTTGAAGCTCCCGGCGGGCGCGACGGCCTCCATCGGCGGGGTCACCTCGGACCAGGACAGCGCGTTCAAGAACCTGGGCCTGGCGATGCTGGCGGCGATCGCGATCGTCTTCATGCTGCTGGTCGCGACCTTCCGTTCGCTGGTCCAGCCGCTGATCCTGCTGGTGTCGATCCCGTTCGCGGCGACCGGCGCGCTCGGTCTGCTGGTCGTCACCGGCACCCCGATGGGCGTGCCCGCGATGATCGGCATGCTGATGCTGATCGGCATCGTGGTGACCAACGCGATCGTGCTGATCGACCTCGTCAACCAGTACCGGAGCCAGGGGTACGGCGTCGTCGAGGCCGTGATCGAGGGCGGCCGCCACCGTCTGCGGCCCATCCTCATGACGGCCCTGGCGACCATCTTCGCCCTGCTCCCGATGGCGCTCGGGGTCACCGGCGAGGGCGGCTTCATCGCCCAGCCGCTGGCCGTGGTGGTGATCGGCGGTCTGATCAGCTCGACCCTGCTGACCCTCCTTCTCGTGCCGACGCTGTACGCGATGCTCGAACTCCGCAAGGAGCGCCGCGCCAGGAAGCGGGCGGCGAAGAAGGGCCGGCCGCCCGAGGGTTCCGCCCCGGCGGCCGAGCAGCCGGAACCCGCGACCGTGTGACGCCACCGACGTAGGACGGCCGGTTCCCACCCCGGGAACCGGCCACCCGCGCCTCCCCCCACCACCCAAGCCCCCCAACCCCACAACCACACGCCACCCCCGGCCTTCGGCCCCCGGCCCGGCCCCCGGCCCGGCCACCGGTGTGCGGCTCCCGGCCCACCGGCTCGCCGTCGGTGTGCGGTAGTTGGTCGTGTGTGTCGGGGTTCGGTCGTGGGTCGCGGTGTCGGCGTGCGGTCGGCCGGTATCGGGGTTCCGTATGCTGGCGCCGCGAACTGGCCAGCGGGGAAAGGGAGTCGGCGTATGCCGCTGCACAAGGACGATCCACGGTCCCTGGGCGGCTACCGGCTGGTCGACCGGCTGGGGGCTGGCGGCATGGGCATCGTCTACCGGGGGCGGTCGCGGTCCGGGCGTGAGGTCGCCGTCAAGGTGGTGCACGCGCAGTACGCCGAGGACCCCGTCTTCCGCGCCCGGTTCCGGCAGGAGATCGAGGCCGCCCGCCGGGTCAGCGGCGCCTTCACCGCCCCCGTCCTGGACGCCGACCCGGACGCGGCGGCGCCCTGGATGGCGACCCAGTACGTACCCGGCCAGTCCCTCGCCGCCCGCATCCGCGCGCACGGCGCCCTCCGCGTCACCGAGTTGCGCCCGCTGGCCCTCGGCCTGGTGGAGGCACTGCGGGAGATCCACCGGGCCGGGATGGTGCACCGCGACCTGAAGCCGGCCAACGTCCTGATGGCCGGGGACGGCCCGCGCGTCATCGACTTCGGCATCTCCCGCGCGGCCGAGAACCACAACACCCTCACCGAGACCGGGCAGATGGTCGGCACCCCGCCGTTCATGTCCCCGGAGCAGTTCACCGACGCGCGGACGGTCGGCCCCGCCTCCGACGTCTTCTCGCTCGGCGCGCTGCTGGTCTACTGCGTCACCGGACGCGGCCCCTTCGACGCCGACAGCCCCTACCTGACCGGCTACCGGGTGGTCCACAACGAACCCGTGCTGGACGGCGTGACCGGCCCGCTGCGCGCGGTCCTGGAGCGCTGCCTGGCCAAGGACCCCGCCGCCCGGCCCCGACTCGACGACCTCGCCCGGGAGTTCGCGGCGGCCCTGCCCGAGCCGGACCCCGGCGAACCGGAGACGATGACCCTGCGGCTGCCGTCGGGCCGGCCGCTCGACGCCGATACCGCGTCAGCCCACGCGACGCCCGGCCCGGGGGCCGGCCCCGGCCGGACGACCGGTACCGGCTCGGCCCGCCGGACCCGGGGCAGGGGCCGCCGTACCCTCTGGGCGGCGCTCGGCACGGTGGGCGCGCTGGCCCTGGGGCTGCTGTGGTACATCCGGTTCGGACCGGGTTTCCCGGACGGCTCCCGGGCGCTGAGCTCCTCCTCGGCCTCCCGCTGGACCGCGCCGCCCGCCGGCTGGCGGCCCTGGCAGACGACGGTGTACAAACCGGCGGACAAGGGCGAGGCCAAGGCGCTGGGCACGGCGGCGGAAGGCCAGTCGGACTGCCTGAGCCAGGGCGACAGCGTCTACTGCGGAGGCCACGGCGTCCTGCCGGTACGGCTGGACGGCCGGACCGGCAGGACGGTCTGGCGCGCCGCGCTCGCGCCGCCGGGCAGCGACTCCAGCCGGTACGACTCCTGGGTCCTCGGAGTGCACGACGGCACGGTCCTCGTCCGGGAGACCATCACCGAGGAAGGCGCCGAGAACAACCCGACGTACATCGTCGCCCTCGACGCGGCGAACAGCGCGCAGCGGTGGATCCGCAAGGTCGACGACGAGAACGTCGAGCTGGTCATGGCCGGCGGCCTGGTGCTCACCGCCGAGAGCGACGGCCGGACGGTGACGGCCCGCTCCCCGCGCACGGGCCGGGCGAGCTGGTCCATGACACTGCCGGCCCGCACCTACTGCACGCTCCTGCCGGCCGGGACCGACCTGTACGCGCAGTGCTTCCCCACCGAGCAGGACGCCGAGTACTCCTCGCTCCTCCAGGTGGACCTCGCCGACGGAAGGACGGTCGTGCGTCGGCAGATCCCCTTCGAGAGCGGCTTCCTCGGCGTCGTCGACGGCCATCCGGCCCTGGTCCTGGCCGACAAGGAGAGCGGCTCGACGTCCTTGCAGGACTCCACGTTCACCAGGATCCTCCTGACGGACCCGACGACCGGAGGCCGGACGACGACGAAGCTCGCCAAGTCGTACCAGGGCTCGGTGACGCTCGCCTCGGACACCCTGTGGATCACGGGGGCGAACGGCGAGGTGGCGGCGGTGTCCCCGCTGACCGGCAAGGAACTCTGGCACACCCGTACCAGCGTGGAGAACTCCGGTTCCCCGACGTACGACGCCCGCACCCACACCCTCTACCTGGCCAGTCCCAGCGGCCGGGTGGCAGCCGTGGACACCCGCAAGGGCGCCCTCCTCTGGGAGACCGCCCCGCGCGTCGACACGGCCTCGACGGGTGACGCGTCCGATCCCAAGGCGCTCCTCTACGGAGGCACGGTGATCGTCATGACCCCCAACGGCACCCTCTTCAGCCTCGACCCGGCGCACCCCGAGCGGAAGTCCGGCTCGGGGTGACACCCGGGAACGCGGCTACGGCAGCGCCAGCATCCGCTCCAACGCCAGCTTGGCGAACGCCTCCGTCTCCTGGTCGACCTCGATCCGGTTGACCAGGTTGCCCTCGGCCAGCGACTCCAGGGTCCACACGAGGTGGGGGAGGTCGATGCGGTTCATGGTCGAGCAGAAGCAGACCGTCTTGTCGAGGAAGACGATCTCCTTGCCCTCCGGCGCGAAGCGGTTCGCGAGGCGGCGGACCAGGTTGAGCTCGGTGCCGATCGCCCACTTGGAGCCGGCCGGCGCCGCCTCCAGGGCCTTGATGATGTACTCGGTCGAGCCGACGTGGTCCGCCGCCGCCACGACCTCGTGCCGGCACTCGGGGTGGACGAGGACGTTGACGCCCGGGATCCGCTCGCGCACGTCGTTGACGGAGTCCAGGCTGAAACGGCCGTGCACCGAGCAGTGGCCGCGCCACAGGATCATCTTGGCGTTCCGCAGCTCGTCGGCGGTCAGGCCGCCGTTCGGCTTGTGCGGGTTGTAGAGGACACAGTCCTCCAGGGACATGCCCATGTCCCGGACGGCGGTGTTGCGGCCCAGGTGCTGGTCGGGCAGGAACAGCACCTTGACTGCCGAGGGCTCCCCCTGCTCGAAGGCCCACTCCAGGGCCCGCTGCGCGTTCGACGAGGTGCAGATCGTGCCACCGTGCTTGCCGGTGAACGCCTTGATGTCCGCGGACGAGTTCATGTACGAGACGGGCACGACCTGCTCGGCTATGCCGGCCTCGGTCAGCACGTCCCAGCACTCGGCGACCTGCTCGGCGGTGGCCATGTCCGCCATCGAGCAGCCCGCCGCCAGGTCCGGCAGAACCACCTTCTGGTCGTCCGAGGTCAGGATGTCGGCCGACTCGGCCATGAAGTGCACACCGCAGAACACGATGTACTCGGCCTCCGGGCGGGCGGCCGCGTCCCGGGCCAGCTTGAAGGAGTCGCCCGTGACGTCGGCGAACTGGATGACCTCGTCGCGCTGGTAGTGGTGGCCGAGCACGAAGACCTTGTCGCCGAGCTTCTCCTTGGCCGCGCGGGCGCGCGCGACCAGGTCCGGGTCGGACGGCGAGGGCAGGTCGCCGGGACACTCGACACCCCGCTCGCTCCTCGGGTCGGCCTCCCGGCCGAGCAGCAGCAGGGCGAGCGGGCTCGGCTGTACGTCGAGCTCCGGAATCTGGGCGGTGGTCACGACACGCACCCTTTCTACTTTTCGTCGTTCTGACGTTATCTATCATAACTGCTTCACGTCACTTTGACGATGGCCATTGCGTCGATGTGACATCAATCCCGGCGCCGGGTATGTGCGAGCATGAAGAGACAGAGAAAACGCGAGAACGCGAACGCCGGCCCGGAATGAATCAGCGGACCCGCCGGTTGCACTCGTCGGCAAGCAGTCTCCGTACAACCCGGGAGAGATGTAGATGTCCGTATCGGACGAGACCAGCACCGCCACCGACGGCATCATCCTGAGCGACGCCGCCGCGGCCAAGGTGAAGGCCCTGCTCGACCAGGAAGGGCGCGACGACCTCGCCCTGCGTGTCGCCGTCCAGCCCGGTGGCTGCTCCGGCCTGCGCTACCAGCTCTTCTTCGACGAGCGTTCCCTCGACGGTGACGTCGTCAAGGACTTCGACGGCGTCAAGGTCGTCACCGACCGCATGAGCGCCCCGTACCTGGGCGGCGCGTCGATCGACTTCGTCGACACCATCGAGAAGCAGGGCTTCACGATCGACAACCCGAACGCGACGGGCTCCTGCGCCTGCGGCGACTCCTTCAGCTGAGGCTGAGCCGGCACACAGGCAGCCGAGGGCGGCGGTCCCGGGTCACCGGGGCCGCCGCCCTCGGGCGTCCTCAGCCCACCTGCGGGTTCAGGGCCGCCGCCCGCTCCTTCGGGACCGCCCTGCCGTCCGTGCCGACGACCTTGCGGCCGTCCAGCGGCGCGTCGAGACGCACCGCCTGGTGGTACTGCTTGGCGATCATCACGCAGACCTTGTCCGGCCAGGGGGTCGCCGTCACCTTCACCACGACCTGCTCCGAGCCCTCGTCCGCGGTGACCTTGTAGTCGGCGCACACCCCGCCCGTGAACGCCACGACCAGTTCGCGGTCGTCGGTCGTGTAGCCGTCGACCTTCACGTCCTTCGGTGCGGCACTGGCACTCCCCGACGGCGCGGCGGGCGTCGACGCGGACGCCAGGTACTTCGGGTCCACCGCCGGATAGCTGACCGTGTAGGCGTCCGCCGATCCCGAGCCGCGCACCTGGAACAGCCAGGACGGCACCAGCGCCTGCCGGCCGGCCACCGACTGCGCGGCCAGCCCGAACACCGCCTTCTCGACCACGGCCGGGGCCGCGGACCGCGCGGCGGACGGCGTCGACGCGGCGCACGGCTGCTCCAGCCGGTCCTTCTGCGGTACGGAACTGGTGCAGCCGCCGATGCCCATCCGGTGCCCGGTGCCCGGCGCCGCGTTCATCAGGGCCAGCGTCCGCGCGGCGCCCAGCACCGGATACGTGTCGCCCTTGGCCGGCGTCGCCAGCATGCCGTTGCCGCCGACCAGCTCGCCCCGCGCGCCGACGGTCAGCCCGGTCGTCCAGCCGTACGTGGGCAGTCCGCCGACCACCGGATCGGCGTTCACCACCCGCTGCGCACCCATGACCTGGCTGGTGTCCAGCTTCGCGTCGTCCTCGCCGAGCGCCTTCAGCACCGGGGCGGCGGCCTTCCGCGCCGCGGCCTCGCCCACCGGCTCATCGGCGGGCGCCGCCGGGTCCTTCACGCAGGTCACGGTGGACGCGCAGTCGTCGGTGCCGGGAGCGTAGTGGCTGTACGTCCAGATGCCCGGGGCGGCCCTGTTCACCTGGAGGCTGCCGCCGGAGCCGTCGTGGTCGGTGCCGACCTTCCACACCTGGCCCTCGGCGACCGGGGCCCCGGTGATGCCGAGGGCCTTCGCCAGCGCGGCCACCCGGTCCTTGGAGACCGCGCCGGAGGGCTGGTACACGGCGGCCGAGCCGGGACCGCCGGGCAGCGTGCCGCTCGCCCGGTAGGTGACGCCGTACGGGTCGGGCTCGCCGGGGGCGATGCCGTTGCCGCCGGAGGAGTGGCCGTCCAGGGCGAGCGGCGGGGGAGTGGCGCCGGCGGAGGAGCCGGCACCGGCACCGGAGCCGCCCGACACGAGATAGGCGCCGCCCCCGCCGACCAGAAGCACGGCGGCGGCCACGGAGACGACGACAAGCCCGGACGACCGCCGCCGCCCGCCCCGCTCACCCTCGGGCTCCCCGGAGTCCCCGGCCGCCTCGGAGACGTCGACCACCTGTGCGGAAGCGGCTGCCTCGGCCACGTCGGCTGCCGCGGGCACGCCGGCTGCCGCGGGCACGTCGGCTGTCTCGGGCACGTCGGCTGCCGCAGCAGGAGCGGCAGGTGCGGCGGGCTCCAACGGCTCCGCGGGTTCCGACGGCTCGTCCGGTACCGGGGTCTCCGCCTCGGCGTCCTGGCCGGGCTTCACCTCGGCGTCCTGGGCGGGTTCCGTCTCGGCGCTCTCGGCGTCCTCGGCGGGCTCCGGCTCGGCGTCGCCGGTGGGGTGCGCGGTGGCTCCGTCGGCCTCCGGTGACTCCGGGGTCTCCTGGGCGGCCTCGGGGGGCTGTCCGGCGTCGCCCGCGCCCGCGTCCTCGTCGTTCTCGGGTCGCTCGCTCTTCACCGCATCGCTCCTCGCCGTGTCGTATCCCGCCTCCCCTTCACGGGGGACGGCGATGGGACGCGGGAGGGGAGCGCGCGGTTCCCTGCGAACGCGCCGGGCGGAACCCGGCGGAGCGCGGCTAGGCCGACAGGGTCTAGTCCCCGTACTCGGACATCGCGTCCAGCAGCCTGGCGGACTTCTTCGGCACGGTCACCCCGTGGATGAGCGACGGCGGCACCGGCCGGGCGTCGCCGTGATCGGGAACCGCCCAGTGCGGGGCCATCCGGGCGCAGTCCCCGCGCAGCGACGCCAAGTCGCCTTCGAGGTCGGCCGGAGCGGGGGCGTGGACCTTGAGGTTCGTCATGACGGCACCGTACGCACGGCAGGGCATGCGAAGAAAGATCTACTATCGGGTAGTTTTGGCACCTTCAGCCCGCCCAGGCGGACCCGGTAGCGTTAACTGTCAAATACGCCCGCCCGTCGCCCGCCACCGCCCTTCCAACGAGCGCTGTCGCGCGCCCCTTCTTACTCCTCAGGAGAGACTCAGCCGTGCGCATCGCAGTCACCGGCTCCATCGCCACCGACCACCTCATGACCTTCCCCGGCCGCTTCGCGGACCAGTTGGTCGCGGACCAGTTGCACACGGTCTCGCTGTCCTTCCTGGTCGACAACCTGGACGTGCGCCGAGGCGGTGTCGGCGCGAACATCGCGTTCGGCATGGGACAGCTCGGCACCCGGCCGGTCCTGGTCGGCGCCGCGGGCTTCGACTTCGACGACTACCGGTCCTGGCTCGACCGGCACGGCGTCGACACGGAGTCCGTCCGTATCTCCGAGACCCTGCACACCGCGCGTTTCGTGTGCACGACCGACGCCGACCACAACCAGATCGGCTCCTTCTACACGGGCGCCATGAGCGAGGCCCGGCTCATCGAGCTGAAGACCGTCGCCGACCGGGTGGGCGGCCTGGACCTGGTCCTCATCGGTGCGGACGACCCGGAGGGCATGCTCCGCCACACGGAGGAGTGCCGCACCCGCGCGATCCCGTTCGCCGCCGACTTCTCCCAGCAGATCGCCCGGATGGACGGCGACGAGATCCGGACCCTGCTGGACGGCGCGACCTACCTCTTCTCCAACGAGTACGAGAAGGGGCTGATCGAGACGAAGACCGGGTGGACCGACGAGGAGATCCTCGGGAAGGTCGGCCACCGGGTCACCACGCTCGGCGCGCGCGGGGTGCGGATCGAGCGGGCGGGCGAGGAGGCCATCGAGGTCGGCTGCCCCGACGAGGAGCGCAAGGCCGACCCGACGGGCGTCGGTGACGCGTTCCGTGCCGGGTTCCTGTCCGGGCTCGCCTGGGGGGTCTCGCTGGAGCGGGCGGCCCAGGTGGGCTGCATGCTGGCGACGCTCGTCATCGAGACCGTGGGCACGCAGGAGTACCAGCTGCGGCGCGGGCACTTCATGGAGCGGTTCACGAAGGCGTACGGGGAGGAAGCCGCCGACGAGGTCCGGGGTTACCTGGTCTGAGTTCCTGGTGCGGGTGCGTGGGGGCTGGTCGCGCAGTTCCCCGCGCCCCCAAGGGGGCGCTCAGGTGACCCGGCGGACCAAGTAGGCCGTTCCTTTTTCCGCCGCTTGCTCGCCCTCGTACTCCTGGCCCCGCATCTCGCACCACGCCGGGATGTCCAGCCGGGCCGCCTCGTCGTCGGACAGGATCCGCACCCTGCCGCCCACCGGCACGGTGCCGATGACCTTCGCCAGTTCGATGACGGGGATCGGGCACCGCTTGCCCAGGGCGTCCACGACGAGGACGTCCTCCTGCACGGCCGCCACCGGCACCGGCGCCCCCAGCTTCTCCCGCACCCCGGCCACCGCCCCCGGCAGCACCTCCAGGAAGCGGTCCACGTCGGCCTCGGCCGCGCCCGCCGGCAGGGACACCCGTACGTTCCCCTCGCTCAGCACGCCCATCGCCTTGAGCACATGGCTCGGCGTCAGCGTGCTGCTCGTGCAGGACGACCCCGAGGACACCGAGAAGCCCTCGCGGTCCAGCTCGTGCAGCAGTGTCTCCCCGTCGACATAGAGACAGGAGAAGGTGACGATCCCGGGCAGCCGCCGCTCCGCGTCACCCACCACCTCCACGTCCGGCACCGACTCCGCCACCCGCGCCCGGATCCGCGCCGTCAGCTCCCGCAGCCGTACGGACTCCCGCTCGGCCTCCGACCGCACGGCCCGCAGCGACGCGGCCGCCGCGACGATCGCCGGAAGGTTCTCGAAGCCGGCCGCCCGCCCCGACTCCCGCTCGTCCGAGGCCCCTTGGGCGGCGAACCGCACCCCCTTGCGCACCACCAGCAGCCCGACCCCGGACGGCCCACCCCACTTGTGCGCACTCGCCGTCAGCAACGACCAGTCGCCCGCCACCCGTTCCCACCCCAGCGACTGCGCCGCGTCCACCAGCAACGGCACCCCGGCCGCCCGGCACACCTCGGCGACCTCCGCGACCGGCTGCACGGTGCCCACCTCGTGGTTGGCCGACTGGAGGCACGCGAGCGCGGTGTCGGGGCGCAGCGCGGCCTCGTAGGACCCGGCGTCCACGGCTCCCGTCCGGCGCACCGGCACCCGGGTCACCGCCCCGCCCTCCGCCTCGAGCAGTTCGGCCGAATGGAGTACAGAGGAGTGTTCGACGGCTGACACGATCAGGTGACGTCCCGTCCGGCGCCGCCCGGCCAACGCCCCGGCGACGCCCGTGTGGACGGCGCGCGTACCGGAAGAGGTGAAAGTCAGCTCGTCCGCCCGACAGCCGACGGCCTCGGCGGCCGCCTCCCGCGCGGCGTCCAGCAGCATCCGCGCCTTCCGCCCCTCACGGTAGAGCCGGGAGGGATCCGCCCACCCGTCGTCCAGAGCGGCCAACAGCGCCTGTCGGGCGACGGGATGAAGAGGAGCGGCGGACGCGGCGTCAAAGTAGGACACAGGGCAACGTTAAAACGTCCTCAGGACAGCTGACGCAGGGGGCGCGAGGAACTGCGCGATCAGCCCCCACGCATCCGCACCCGCAACGCAAACCGCGACAACCCGAGCTATTGGGCGCCCATTCCCACCCCAACCGAGTGACAGGCGACGCGTATGCCCCCCTCCCCGCGAACCCCCGAAGGGCGTCGGCTAGGGTTTGGTCCGCATAAACATCCAAACCCCTGCCCGACGCAGGGCGGCGACCGACCAGCGAGAAGGCCGCAGCCGAACCGCCGGGCGAGACTCTCGGGAAGGCGCTACGTGAGTCCCAACGGCTCCGACCGCTCGCCGCGGCGCCCGATGCGGCGGAAGCTGCTGCAGGCAATGACCGCGGGCCTGGTCCTTGCGACCGCCACCGGTTGCACATACAAGGACTTCCCCCGCCTTGGTATGCCCACCCCGACCACGGAAGAGGCTCCGCGGATCCTCTCCCTGTGGCAGGGCTCCTGGGCCGCCGCGCTCGCCGTGGGCGTACTGGTGTGGGGTCTGATCATCTGGAGCGCCATCTTCCACCGGCGCAGCCGCACCAAGATCGAGGTCCCGGCGCAGACCCGGTACAACATGCCGATCGAGGCGCTGTACACGGTGGTCCCGCTCATCATCGTCTCGGTGCTGTTCTACTTCACCGCGCGGGACGAGACGAAGCTCCTCAGTCTCACCGACAAGAAGCCCGACGTCACGGTCAACGTGGTCGGCTTCCAGTGGAGCTGGGGCTTCAACTACATCACGCCCGTCGACGGTGTCTCCGGCGACGCGAAGACCGACGCGAACCTGAGCGCCATTCCGGACCGGTTCAAGAACGCCTTCCCGGCCAACGCCGGCGGTGTCTACGACGTCGGTACGCCGGGCACGAAGAACCCGCAGACCGGCAACCCCGGCCCGACGCTCTGGCTCCCCAAGGGCGAGACCGTCCGCTTCGTCCTCACCTCGCGTGACGTCATCCACTCCTTCTGGGTGGTGCCGTTCCTGATGAAGATGGACGTCATCCCGGGGCACACCAACGCGTTCCAGGTGACTCCGAACCAGGAGGGCACCTTCCTCGGCAAGTGCGCCGAGCTCTGCGGCGTCGACCACTCCCGGATGCTGTTCAACGTGAAGGTCGTCTCTCCCGAGCGCTACCAGCAGCACCTCAAGGACCTCGCGAAGAAGGGGCAGACCGGTTACATTCCCGCCGGCATCGCGCAGACGAGCCACGAGAAGAACCGGGAGACGAACAACCTGTGAGCATCCTCAACGAACCCCAGGGTGCCGCGGCAGCTGAAGGCTCTTACGCAGATGAGCTGCCGGTCAGGCGCAAGCAGCCCGGCAACGTGGTCATCAAGTGGCTCACCACCACCGACCACAAGACCATCGGAACGCTGTATCTGGTCACGTCGTTCGCGTTCTTCCTGATCGGTGGAGTGATGGCGCTGCTCATGCGCGCCGAGCTCGCTCGCCCCGGTCTGCAGATCATGTCGAACGAGCAGTTCAACCAGGCGTTCACGATGCACGGCACGATCATGCTGCTGATGTTCGCGACGCCGCTGTTCGCCGGCTTCACGAACTGGATCATGCCGCTCCAGATCGGCGCGCCGGACGTCGCCTTCCCGCGGCTGAACATGTTCGCCTACTGGCTCTACCTGTTCGGCTCCACCATCGCCGTAGGCGGCTTCCTCACGCCGCAGGGCGCGGCCGACTTCGGCTGGTTCGCCTACTCCCCGCTGTCGGACGCGGTCCGCTCGCCGGGTCTGGGCGCCGACATGTGGATCATGGGTCTGGCCTTCTCCGGCTTCGGCACCATCCTCGGTGCGGTCAACTTCATCACCACGATCATCTGCATGCGTGCGCCGGGCATGACCATGTTCCGCATGCCGATCTTCGTGTGGAACGTGCTGCTGACCGCCGTCCTGGTCCTGCTCGCCTTCCCCGTCCTCGCCGCCGCGCTGTTCGCGCTGGAGGCGGATCGGAAGTTCGGGGCACACGTC